>JBQTKE010000334.1:0-2070 GCA_052386435.1 Myxococcaceae bacterium | reverse complement strand
TCACCGTCTACATCTTCATCATCGAACTCTTTCCCGCAACGGTCACGGTGGCCAACGCGCACGCGACGCCGGCGGGTGAGGGCGAGCTGCTGGGCGCGGGCGGGGCGGCGATGCGCACGATGCAGCTGCTGGGCTTGGGCTGCGTTGCCTACTTCGTGATTTTGGCGCTCTTCCGAATGGCGCTGCCCAAGTTCTCCGAGACCCGGAAGCTGCGGGTGGAGGCGGGCGAGCTCAACAAAGAGCTCCGCGGTCTGCTCAAGAAGAACGCGTCGCGCCTCGACGACCGCGCGCGCACTCAGGTGTCGGAGTCGCTTGAGGCGCTGGAGCTCAAGCGGATTGAAGGGGAGCACGACACCCTCAAGAAGCAGCTCGACGCCACTTCGTCGCTCGCGAACAAGCACCTCTCCGTGTACCGCAAGGGCTCGCCTGTGGATCTCGCCACGGGCATTGGCAAGCCGCTGATCGCCGCGCTGCTCATCCGCACCGTGCTGGTCGAGCCGTTCTACATCCCCACCGGTTCGATGATCCCCACGGTGCTGATTGAAGACCGGGTGCTGGTCAACCGCTTCATCTACGGGGTGCGGATCCCCTGGCTGAACATTGTTCCCTTCGTGCTGGTCCGTCGGCCCGCGGCGGGAGACGTGGTCGTCTTCAACAACCCGGTCGATCCCAACCTGGACTTCATTAAGCGCGTGGTCGGCGTTCCGGGCGACAGCGTGGAGCTGCGCGACGACGTGGTCTTCATCAACGGCGTCGAACAAGCGCGCGAGCGCGCGTTCCCGCAACAGCTCTTCCACAACCGGGATCTGTCCACCAACGTCTGGTCGCCGGAGAGCGCGGACGTCTACCGCGAGCGCATTGGCAGCGCGGAGCACCTGATTCAGCAGCGCGAAGGGCGAGGTTTGCCCACCAGTGGTCCCTACGTCGTGCCGGAAGGTCACGTCTTCGTGATGGGCGACAACCGGGACGAGAGCTCGGATTCGCGCTTCGGGTTGGGCGATGGCACCAAGGGTGTGCAATTCGTCCCCTACGGCAACATCAAGGGCAAGGCGATGATTGTCTGGCTCTCGCTCTCGTACGGTGGTCTGCTGCACCCGTTGCCCCGGTGGCTCGGTGGTGGAGGGTTGCGCACCGAGCGGATGTTCTTGCCCGTCCGCTGAATGGCCAAAGTTCTCGAACGCGAGCTCGTCCGTCATCGCTCCCACGAGGAGAAAATTGCGCGCGCCCGCCAGCGTTGGGTGACGCTCTTCTCCTCGCTGTGGACCCCCTGGCTCGTCTTTCTGGGGGCGCTCGTCCTCTACCTGTTCGCGATCGCGCTCACCGACGATGCCTGGCGGGTGCCGCGGATTCTTTTCCTCGCGTTGTGTGGTCTCATCTCCGGATGGCTGCTGCTCGGCTGGACGTTGGCGCTGGTGCCTCCGATGGCGCAGCGACGTGCCGCCCGTATTCGAGCCGCGGAGACGTTGGACGACATGCACCGTGCGGTGCAGAGCAAGCCTCATCTCAACGTCGAGAAGCTGTCGATGCTGGCCGAGGTCGCGCGGCGTCTCGAGTCGGCTTGGGTGGATGGAGATCCCGCGCTGATCTCTCGAGAGGTGGAGCGCGCAGTTCGAGCGATGGACGCAGAGACTCCGGGTTGGCGGCGCGCGGACTTCTTGACGTTCGCGAAGAGCTTCGCCACCGCGGCCATGGTCGTCTTGCTGCTGCGGGTCGCGCTGTTCGAGCCGTATTCAATTCCCTCCGGCTCGATGCTGCCGTCGCTGCGGGTGGGCGATTACGTCCTGGTCAACAAGTTTATCTACGGGATTCAGATCCCCTTCACGAACACGGTGCTCTTTCCTTTGGTGCGACGGCCGCGCCGTGGGGACGTGGCCGTCTTCAAGAACCCGCTTGATGACTCGGTCAACTTGATCAAACGCATCGTCGGCGAGCCCGGCGACACGGTGGAGCTGCGCAGCGAGATCCTCTACATCAACAACGTGGCCCAACCGCGCGAGGTCGCGGACCCGGTCTCGTTGATTGAAGACAAAGTCGGCGAGCGTTGGTTGGGACGGCAGGGAACGCTGTACC
>JBQTKE010000333.1:0-8094 GCA_052386435.1 Myxococcaceae bacterium | reverse complement strand
TTGAGCGCTTCGTGGAGTGCCTCATCGCTCGTGGCGAAGGAGAAGCGCAAGTAGCCCCCTCCTGACGCACCGAACGCATGACCGGGCGTGGCGGCGACGCGCGCCTCTGACAGCAGCCGGTCCGCGGTCACTCCTGTCTGCGCCATGTCCGCGAAGGCGTAGAACGCACCCTCGGGTCGAGGGCAGCGAACACCGGGCAAGGCATTGAGGCCGTCGCAGAAAAAGCGGCGGCGTCGCTCCCACGCGGCGACATTCTCTCCGATCGAAGCCTGAGGACCCTCGAGCGCGGCGACACCTCCCGCCTGCACGAACGATGTGGCGCAGGTCACCATGTGGCCGTGCACTTTGCGCAGCGGCCCGATGAGCTCCCGTGGACCCGCGGCGTAGCCCAACCGCCAGCCGGTCATCGCGTACGCCTTGGAGAAGCCGTTGAAGGTGAGCGTGCGCGGCGCCATGTCCTCGCGCGAAGCGATGCTCAAGTGACGGTGCGGGTCGTAGATGACCTTCTCGTAGATCTCGTCCGAGAACACGAGCAGGTCATGTGCCTTCGCGAACGCGGCGACGAGCTTCAGCTCCTCCGCGTTCATCACGTGACCGGTGGGATTGCTGGGCGAGTTGAGGACGAGCACTCGGCTCTGCGGCGTGAGCGCGCGCTCCAGCGCTTCCGTCGTCAACGCGAAGCCGCTCTGACCGTCGAGAGGAACAGAGGCAACGCGTCCTCCGGCAAGCTCGATCATGGAGCGATAGGAGACCCACGCCGGCTCCGGCAAGAGCACGTCGACACCCGGCTCGACGTAAGCGAGGAACGCTTCGAAGAGCGACGCTTTACCCCCGGGCGTGACGACGATCCCTTCTTCCGCATCCACGGTGAGTTGGTTGTCCGCCTTGAGCTTCCGCGCGATTGCCTGGCGCAGCGCCGGTGTGCCCGCGCTGTTCACGTAGTGCGTGTCTCCACCATTCATCGCGGCAGTGGCGGCCTCGCGCACGAATCCCGGTGTGATGAAGTCCGGATCGCCTCCACCTAAGTCGATCACGTCGACGCCCTGGTCTTTCAGCGCGCGTGCCTTTTCTGACACAGCGACCGTGGGGGAGGGGGCGAGGCTGCGAACGCGGGAAGTGGGCTGGGCAGGCACGCGCGCAATTGTGGCACGCTGCGGCGCATGAAGATCGCCTTTCAAGGAGAGCGGGGCGCGTACAGCGAAGAGGCCGCCCGTACGGTTCACCCGGATGCGGAGATGGTGCCTTGCGCGCGCTTCTCGGACGCGTTCGACGCGGTCGCCTCCGGAAAGGTGAACCGTGGTGTGTTGCCGGTGGAGAACTCTCAGGCGGGGACGATTCTGGAGACGTACGACCTGCTCCTCACCCACGCGCTGCACATCGTGGGTGAGATCGACTTCAGGGTCCGACATTGCTTGCTCGCGCTGCCTGGCGAGACGTTGGAGACGCTGCGCACCGCGCACTCCCATCCGCAAGCGCTCGCGCAAACGGATGCGTATCTGCGCGCGCACCGTCTCTCGCCTTGCGTGGAGTACGACACCGCGGGGAGCGCCAAGTTGATCGCGGAGAAGCAGCTCGCGCACGCCGGCGCGGTGGCCAGTCGTGTCGCCGCTGACATCTACGGGCTCAAGGTTTTGGCGGAGGGCATCGAGACCAATCCAGACAATCGAACGCGGTTCTTGATTCTTGATCGCCAGCCCGCGCCGCGGAGCGCACCCGCGAAGACGTCGCTCGCGATCTTTCTCAACCATCAGCCGGGCGCGCTCTTCCGCGCGCTGGGCGCCTTCGCGGAGCGCGGGGTCAACCTCACCAAACTCGAGAGTCGTCCCAACCGTCTCGCGGCGTGGGAATACGTCTTCTATGTCGACGTCGAAGGACACGTTGAAGAGCCTTCCCTCGCGCAAGCGCTTGAGGTGCTCAAGCGCGATGCTCTGCAGGTGCGCGTGCTGGGGACGTACCCATTGGCGCGCGTCTAACGGACGCCGCGCGCGAGGTTGAGCAGGCCCGCCTGAAAGTCCTGACCCTCCGCCGTCGCGCGCGTCAGGTGAATGAAGATGGTCGGCTTCCCATTTTCCTGCGCGGCGAAGCCGACTGTGGCCTTCCCCGCGTTTCGTGGCCGTCGTTGAATCCGAGGGGCGGGGCCTTACTTTCCCGCGTCGGCCGCGCCACCGACGCCCGCGTTGGAGGCGCTGCGACGCTTCGCCTCGGTCTCAACCGCGCGCAGCGTGGCCGGCACTTCCGTTCGGTTGCCCGAGTTCACGCTCGCCGCGGGCACACCACCGGGGTCCACCATCGCGCGGTACTCAATGTGGCTCTTTCCGCCGGGAAGTGGCGACACCTTCCACGAGCCCTCATTGGCCACCATGCGGCCAATGTTGTGGCGCTTGGGCAACGCACCCGGAGCCGCCTCCCAGCGCGCCTTGAACTCACCCGTCCCGTCGCCCTTGAGCGAAGACTCCACCTTGCGCTTCACCACGTAGTCGCGCTGACCAATCACCGGAAGCTTCAGCAGCACGTAAACGAACTTCGCGCCGTCCGCGGAGGGCTTGAGCACGTACCGCGCCTCCTTCACGTGCGGCATGAACTTGCGCAGCTGTTCGTCGTCGGTGAGGACGTCTTGCACCGCCTTCGCGGAGACGTCGAAGTCACCCTCCGCCCAAATTTCTTGGATGGAGTTGGCATCCTTGGCGCGCGCTTTCACCGTGATGGGACCTGGCACGACGGTCTCCCAGTCAGCGGCAAAGGCAGAGACGGCGACAGCGCTCAACAGCAGAGTGGTTCTGAAAGAAATGGGCATGATCTTGCCGCGTAACACATGCCACTTCGGCGTCGCGCAGCGCGAGCAATCGGGTGTCTGACGTTGCACGGACGGGCAGCGCTTACGATCCGGGCCAGGCTCGAGCATGGTGAAGAACGCGCAAAATCTGAACTTGATCGAGGAGAACGACATAGACGATCAGAAATGGCGTCCCAGATACGACGAGCTCCCGAGTGCTCTTCACGCGCCCGGAGCGCCCGAGGTTTGGATGTTCCACGAGCGAATCGACAGCTTCTTCGATTCGGCCGGCCATCTTCCGCGCTGCGGAGGGCTTGTCCTTCGCGATGAAGTCGAGAGCGGTGTCAAGGTCCTCGAGCGCGGCCGGGGTCCATTCAAGCTCCACGCGACTTCCACTTGGCGAGCTTGCGCTTGGCGACCTCGTGACTCACGAGCTTGCCCTGGCTGGCCTCGTCCAGTCCTCGCTGGATGGCTTTAACTTGCCACTCCTGTAGGGCCAAGAACTCTTCAATAGCCTGGGCGGCGACGTAGGACTTCGATCGATCGATTGTCTCCGCGAGCTTCGACAACCGCTTCGCGACTGCCTTCGAAACCCGAACTGAAATCAAAGTGCTATCGTTCATGAGTAGGCCCCATCATCAAAACTGATGATAGTCACATCACTGGCGATGAGCAATGCTCGCGTACTTAAGCGTGAACGGCGGCGTCATAAGCAGCCCGAACCGTTCGCGCGTACTCGGCCAACTTCGGCAGTTGCTCCAGCCGCAGCGCCTGAGGACCGTCGCACATCGCCTGCTCCGGCTTGGGATGGAAGTCGACCAACACCAGGGACGCTCCAGCAATGATGCCCTGGCCAATCGCGTGGAAGATGTCGGGCAACCCATCCGGCGCGACATCCATCCGACCCACCGAGTGCGACGGATCCACGCACACCGGCAGCCGAGTCAGCCGCCGCACCACGGGGACATGCGCGAAGTCGACGAGGTTGCGGTGAGGCTCGCCCAGGTGGCTCTTCACTCCGCGGAGACAGAAGACGATGTTGGGGTTGCCCTCGCTCGCCACGTACTCGCACGCGTTGAGCGACTCATCCAAGGTGATGCCCATGCCGCGCTTGAAGAGGACGGGGAAGGTCTTCTGCTGGCCCAGTTCTTTAAGCAGCTCGAAGTTCTGCGCGTTGCGCGTTCCGCACTGGAGCATCACGCCAGTCGCGTTCCCACTCTGCTTCAGCGCCTGACGAATCTCTTCGATGTGCCGCGCGTGGGTGATCTCCATCGCGATGACTTTCACGTTGTGCTTACCCGCCAGCTCAAACACCCAGGGGAGACAATCCTTGCCCAGCCCCTGAAAGTCGTACGGGCTGGTGCGGGGCTTGTACGCGCCCATCCGCGTCATTTGCAGTCCGTGCTTCTCCAGCGCGGCCATCACTTGAGCGACGTGCTCGCGCGTGTCGACCGCGCACAGACCGGCCATCAGGTTCACCGTCCGGTCGTCGATGCGCACGCCGTTGTAGGTGAACCCAGCGACCTCGTCGTGGAGCCCGTGGCGACCAATCAGTCGGTACTTCGCGGAGACGCGGACGACGCGACGAACGCCCGCCATGCCTTCGAACGTGGAGAGAGGAATTCCGCGGGTCACCTCGCTGGGTCCGACGAGGTGGATCTCCGTCACGGAATCCGTGGCCCCTTTGAAGACGTGAATCTTGGGGATCACGTTCGGAAAGCGCTTGGTCATCTCCTCAATCGTCCGAGTGACTTCCGGGCCGGCGTCCGGCTCCAACATGATGATCACGTGCTCTCTCCCCGCTTCCGATGGACGTGCTGCAAGTCGCGCGAGAACTTCACCACCGCGCGGAAAATCTCTTCGACGGCGTTGGCGTCCAACCCTGACTCTTCTGCCCATGCGCGCCGGCTCTTAAACAGGCTCTCTTCACGCGTGGGGTCGTAGACCGCCAACCCTTGTTGCACCTTGAGCTCACCCACGCGTTGCGCCAGCGCGGACCGTTGGGTGAGCAGCGCAATCAACTCGCGATCCACGGCGTCGATCTCGGTCCGCAACACGCTGAGCGACTCCCCTTGAGGATCCGCGAAGCCGCGATCCACTTTCTGCAGCGCACCCAAGAGTCGCTTCCGCGCGGCCGCACCGTACGGGTTTCCGTGGTGGACCGCGGCGCGCAAGTGATCTGCCTCGCCTTTGACGCCGTCCATGACGCGCACCAGCGCTCGAAATGAAGGCGTCACGAACGGTTGCTCGGTGACAAAGCCCGCCCCCAGCAAGCCTTCGGCGACGAAGCACGCGGCAAGGTGGCTCTCCGCCATCACCCGGTCGTGCGCGTCCGCGGATTGCTCCAGCACCTCACAGCCCAACCATTCGTAAAACGCCCGAGCGCGCGCGGTGCTCTCCGGCTGCTCCGGCCGAGGACAGATCACCGCGCGCAGCGGTTTCTCGCCCAGCGCCAAGGTGGTGGGACCGAACAACGGGTGGGTTCCAATCCACGCCAGGTGCGCGGCAAACCGCGCCGCCATCAGGGCCACCGGCTGAACTTTGACGCTGCACACGTCCAGCACCAGAGGACCCGCGTCGGTCAGCCGGGGTGTGAGCGCTTGGAGTGACTCCTCCAGGTGACCGAACGGGACCGCCAGCACGATCTCGGTCGCGCCCTTGAGTAGGTCAGGGAGGGTCTCGACGCGAACGTCAGTCGGGGGCGGTTGGTACGGGTCGTACGCGCGCAGGGTTCCGCCCGCCCGGCGAACCAGGCTATGGAGCGCACAGCCAAAGCGGCCGTATCCCAGCAATGCGATGGAGTGAGAGGACGTCATGAAGTTCTTCGGGCGCAGTCTGCGCGTGCTGAGCAGGCCAACGCAATGCGCAATCCTGGGATTCGCACTCGCGGGCGCTTTCGGCTGTCAGTACACGGAAGAGGTCGGGCGGCTTCCACAAGGTGAAAAGGTCGACCCGTATCTGAACAGCACCTGCGGGGACTGTAATGGCTGTTGCAGCGGTCCGTTCTGCATGGCCGGGAACAGCGAAGCGAGCTGCGGCAAAAACGGCGACCCGTGTGAGTTCTGCGGCGGCACCCTCAACTGCATAGACAACTCCTGCCAACCTTGCGGCCCCAGCAACTGCGACGGCTGCTGCAATTCGATCGGGCAGTGCGAATCAGGGAACTCCTCTTCCGCGTGCGGTACGGGTGGTCAGGGGTGCAAGTTTTGTGGAGTCGACGACTGCGTTTCGGCGCGCTGCCAACGCTGAGCTTTTCGGTTAAAGGACTGGCCATGATCAACACCGACGACAAGATGCCCGACGTCACCCTGCCTGGACCGGGTGGCAAGGATGTGCGGCTCCAGGACCTGCTCGGTCGCAAGACCCTGGTCGTCTACTTTTATCCGAAGGACGAAACCGCGGGCTGCACCGCGGAAGCCTGCAGCTTTCGAGACCGCTACGAGGACTTCAAGACCGCGGGCGCCGAAGTCGTAGGGATCAGCGGCGACTCGGTCTCTTCCCACGAAGGGTTCGCGGCGAACCATAGGCTCCCGTTCATCCTGCTGAGCGACCCGGAGGGGAGGGCGCGAAGAGCCTTCGGCGTGAAGAAGTCATTTCTGGGATTGGTCGAAGGTCGAGTGACGTTCGTCATTGATCGCAGCGGAGTGGTTCGTCATGTCTTCGACTCTCAGGTGCTCGCGACCAAGCACGTGAGTGAAGCGCTCAAGGTGATTCGTGGCCTGGAATTGGGCACGTCAGGTGGCGCGCGGTAGAGTGCGGCCCAGAAGTCGTAGCAAGGGGGGCGGATGGGCAACGACGACGGCGATTCAGCGGCCCCGAAACAGCCTGCTCTCACCAACGGACGCCCCCACCTGATCTGCCTCTCGGGGGAGAACGTCGGCCACGTCTACGACCTCAAAGGCGTCACCATTCTGGGTCGCCACAACGGCGTCGATATCCCCGTTCCCGACGCGAAGGTGTCGCGCCACCACCTGGAGATTCGGCTTCTCAACGGCGTGGCCAAGCTCGCGGATCTGGGCAGCCGCAACGGGACCTACGTCAACAACCAGATTGTGCGCGAGATGGAGCTCCAGGAAGGGGACCAGCTCCGGTTGGGTGGCGGCACGGTGATGAAGTTCAGCTGGGGAGCGGAGCTGGCTTCTGGCGTGCGTGAGCCGCTGGTGGCCACCGTCTCAGAGCTGCGCAGCGCCCAACTGCGGCTGGTGCAGAGCGAGAAATTGGTCGCGGTCTGTCAGCTCGGGTCGGGCGTTGCGCACGAGATTATCAACCCGCTCTCCGCGGTCATGCACAACCTCTCCTTCGTCGACGGCGAGCTTCAGAAGGCGGCGGGCCGGCTGGGTGACACAGGGACGGAGTTGCTCTCCGCCGTGCGTGATGCTCGCGACGGCGCGTCGCGCATTCGGCGAATCGTCAGCGACCTGCAGGAGTTCTCCTGGCAAGCGCATGACGAACGCGAGCAGCTGGATCTCCAATTGGTGGTGGAAGACGCGATTCGCCTCACCCACGACACCATCGCCCAAAGAGCGCAGCTGGAGCGCGATTTTCACGCTGCGCCCAAAGTCATGGCGAACGCGAGGCGCCTGGCGCAGGTCTTCGTCTACCTGTTCAACAACGCCGCGGAGGCCATTCCCCCCGGTGCGCCGGACCGCAACCGCGTGAGCGTGGGCGTGGCGACCGACATGTTGGGTCGCGCGGTCGTCGAAGTACGCGACTCCGGCGTGGGCATTGGTGAGGACATCCTTCACAAGATTTTTGATCCGTTCTTCACCACCAAGTCGTTCGGCAAGGGCACCGGCCTCTCCCTGGCGATGGCACAGGGAATCGTGACGGCGCTGGGCGGAGAGATCTCCGTGGAGAGCCAGCCCGGACAGGGCACGGTGTTCCGCGTGATTCTCCCCGCGGTGCACCAGCGCGACGAAGCGCCGGCTCTGGTTACCGTCACGCCGATCAAGTTGCTCCTGGTGGGGGATGACGAGCTGCGTCCAGCGGCGGAGGTGGGCACTGCGCTCGGTCACACCGTGATTCGCCTGCGCAGCGCGGAAGAAGCGCTGGGACGCATTCGCAATGGAGAGCGGTTTGATCTGGTTCTGCTGCCCCTCTTCGGGGTCGAGCATGACGGCTCCGCCAGCTACGAGCAACTGACGGAGATGCACTCAGAACAGCTGCGCCGCGTCGTTCTCGTGGTGCCGCGGGATCTCAACGCCGTTCAGGAAGATCAGCTCGGCCGACTCGCGCAGGCACGGCTGTCGTTACCGCTGGAGAAGGTGCGGCTGACCCGACTGATTCCGCAGTGGCTCAGGCTCTGGGAAGACTGATCTATC
>JBQTKE010000332.1:0-1560 GCA_052386435.1 Myxococcaceae bacterium | reverse complement strand
GCCCCTCTCCGCCCCAGGAGACGCGCTGCCCGCCCAACCCCCCCCCGACCGCGCCCCAGCGGGAGCTCCCTGCCTTCGATGCCGTGCCCCCCCGAGACAGCCATTCTGGATTTCGCCCAGGGCGCCTTGTCGCGTGCCGAGGCGGAAGCACTGCACGGGCACCTCGACTCATGCGAGACGTGTCAGCGACTCGTCGGTGAAGCGGCTCGCACGTCGCAGGCTCGACCTCGGCAAGCGGCCCCGCCCCCTTTGCCTCGCGGCAGCACGGTCGACCGCTATCTCATCCTCGAAGAGCTTGGCGTCGGCGGGATGGGTGTCGTCTACGCCGCGTTTGATCCTCAGCTGGATCGAAAGATCGCGCTCAAGCTTCTGCGCGCGGACTTGAGCGCGAACGCGGAGCGACGCATCCGACTTCTTGGCGAAGCACAGGCCCTCGCGCGCGTCTCAAACCCTCATGTCGTGACGGTCTACGAAGCGAAGGCGATTGGCGATCAGGTCTTCGTGACCATGGAGCTGATCGAGGGACGCACGCTGGGCCAGTGGCTGCGCGCGGAGCAACGTCCTTGGCGCGAAGTCTTGGACGTCTTTCTCAAAGCGGGTGAAGGGCTGCGCGCCGCGCACGAAGGCGGCGTGGTTCACCGCGACTTCAAACCAGACAACGTGTTGCTCGGCCAAGAGGGACGCGTCTTCGTCACGGACTTTGGCCTCGCTCGCCGCTTCGACGCCAACGTCGCGGTCGACGCGGGCCTGGTCGAGGGGCTCACCCGTTCTGGCGAGGCGCTGGGAACGCCCGCGTACATGGCACCTGAGCAATGGGCCGGCGAAGAGACGACAGCCGCGAGTGATCAATTCAGCTTCTGTGTGGCCCTCCACGAAGGGCTCTACGGAGAACGTCCGTTCGCGGGCTCACGGACCACCCAGCTGCGCGAAGCAGTCGCTCGCGGAGAATTGAAACCCGTCCGCAAAGACAGCCACGTTCCCGCCTGGCTGCGCCGAGTGCTGCTTCAGGGGCTCGCGGTATCACCTTCGAAACGGCATCCGTCGATGGGCGCGCTGCTCCAGGCGCTGCGACATGATCCGCTCAAGGTCTGGCGCAAGCCGATCGCGGTCTTCACCGCGGCGTCGCTGATTGCGATCGGCATCGTCATCGGCGCGACCCGCTCCACGCAGCCTCCGTGTCAGGGCGCGGAGCAGCGGCTCGCGGGAATCTGGGACGCCGAGCGCAAGCAACAGGTCACCAACGCGCTGCGCTCTTCTTCGAGCACCGCCGCCGAAGGTGCCGCGCGCGGTGTGGAGCGCGCGCTCAACGCCTATGCGGCGCAGTGGGTGACTCAGCACCAAGATGCATGCGAAGCCACGCGGGTGCGCGGTGACCAGTCCGAAGCGATGTTGGATCTGCGCATGAACTGCCTCGCCCACCGCGCTCGAGACCTGCAGGCGCTCACGGAGCTGTTCGTGCGCCGCCGCGGCGAGGAAGTGGAGCTCGCGGTGCAAGCGGCCTACTCGCTGCCTCCGCTCAAAGAATGCGCGGAGACGGAGACGCTGGCCGCGCAGGTGAAG
>JBQTKE010000331.1:0-15851 GCA_052386435.1 Myxococcaceae bacterium | reverse complement strand
CCTCCACGGCAAGTCGCCATTAGGCGCAGGGTCGCCTGGGCAGGATTCTGCCCGAGGGCCCCTTTTTCCAAGCCAGATGCCCTTGAATCGGGTGGTCGCTCCGCGACCGGGTACTGATCCCCAGCCCGATCATGGGCCTTATGTCTCCTATCGCCTTCCTGTGCCGGTATCTGGTCGTGACGCCGTTATGGATCACGATGGCGGAGCGGTTCCTGATCGAGGAGAAGCGGCCCGGGGCAAAACGGAAGCTCTCCATCAAGGAAACGGCGCTCGTCGTTGCAACCGCCTGCTCGACGCCGCCAGAGGGGCGAGCGCGTTGGACGTTAGAGCTTCTCGCTGGGAGGGTGGTCGAGCTCACCGAGCACGAGGACGTCTCGCGAGAAACCATCCGTCGGCGGTTGAGCGAGAACGAACTCAAACCCTGGCGACAGGAGATGTGGTGCGTTCCGGAGCTCAATGCTGAGTACGTGGCCCGCATGGAACACGTGCTCGACCTCTACGCAGAGGCCCCCAATCTGCAGCGGCCGTTGGTCTGTTTCGACGAAAGCCCAACGCAGCTTATCGGTGAGGTACGTGAACCGATCCCAGCCAAACCCGGTCAGCTCCAGCGTTACGACTCGGAGTACCAGCGGAACGGCACCGTCAACCTGTTCGTCTTCATCGACGTCCATCGCAGATGGCGACACGTGAAGGTGACCGAGCGTCGGACGTCGATCGACTTCGCGGAGTGCATGCGGGACCTCGTGGACGTGCACTATCCCGCCGCCGAGGTGGTCCGAGTGGTGTTGGACAACCTCTCGACTCACGGCCCCGGCGCGCTTTACGAGGCATTCGAGCCCGAAGAGGCGCGGCGAATCCTGCGTCGGCTCGAGTTTCATTTTGTGCCGAAGCATGGCAGTTGGCTCAACATGGCGGAGATCGAGAACGGTGTCCTCCGGCGCCAGTGCCTGGACCGCCGCATCGAGGACGCGGCCTTGCTGACAGTCGAGCTCGCTGCATGGGAGCAGCAACGCAATGACGCGAAGGCCACGATCGAGTGGACGTTCACAACTGAGAAGGCTCGCGAGAAAATGGGCCGGGCTTACCCCAAGCCGAGCCCGCCCAGCATGGATGCGGCCCAGCAGCTCGGCGCGACGGCGACAATTGAGTCAACCACCAGCAGACCTATCGAGGAGTCGAACGCAGCAACGCCGATGACAGAGCCAAGCACCAAGAGCCCGATCGCCGGAGCGGTGGGGGAAAACAACACCAATTCTATCGAGAAGCCGCTGGCTCCAAATCGCGCCGAGGAGTCAATTCCGGCGGCGGCAACGAAGTTGCCCTCGCCACCTCCTGCCGCACGTAAAATCCACAGAAAAAAGAAGCGGACCCGCGCCTGCCGAGGTCCGCGCAGCCAGTTCAAAGCCAGGCCGATCATCCCGAAGCGGCGGCCTCAAAAAAAAACGCAAGGCAAAGCGCCAATCGGTCAAAATCACTGTGCGAAGCTACTAGTCGGTTTCTAAGAAACCGACTTCGACCGTAGGTCCCTGCGACCCTGCGACCCTGCGACCGTAGGAGGCAACCGGACGGTTGCAGGCGCCGACAATGAACGTGAGAGGATTGACATGCCCCAACCCGTCACGACGCCCCAAGTGACCATTTTCAAGCTTCCGAAGGAAAACCAAGGGACGACGCTCTTTCCCGCCAACACCTTTGCCACCCGGCTGGCGAAGACTGGCCCTGAGGTCGTCATCGTCGGCTGCGTCGAGGAGCTCCAAGACGCCAGTGGACAAGTCCGCCAGAAGGCGTTTTTGAGAACCCTTGAGCGTCAAGGCACCAGCTTGGTCCCAAAACAGCGCTTCGAGCTTCCGAGCACCTCCCCGCCTAACCCCTTCTATCAGCAGTTCGAAGCGCTCTGTTCGGCGGACACCCTCGGGCTGGGCGCGCCAGATGTCTTTGCCCAGGTGGACGACAGCTTCTATCGCTTTGCCAACGACGGCAACGGCAAGCTGACCAGGCCCCAGAAGCTCCCTGGCCGCATCACTCAGGCGCTTCCCTTTCGAGCCTCGGCACAAGCTCCGGAGGAGCTCCTTGTCTATGACCGCGCGGATCGCTCCCTGAAGCTTCTTTCCTTTGACACGGCCGGGAAGGTCACCCAGCGGAAGGTGGGAACGCTTCCTCCGGGCAACGAGAGCCCCACGTTCGATGGGATGGCTGTGGACAACTTCAACGGCGACGGGCTCCGAGACGTCCTGGTGCCCAATGCAGGTCTCGCCTTTACCCAGAAGCAGGATGGTTCCTTCGTCGAGCGCCCGCTGGACATCGAGGTTCCGATCAACGGCGCCGTCAGCACGAAGGACATCGACGGCGATGGAGTGGCGGAGCTTGCGATCACCGACGCGACGGGGTTCATCGACTTCCCTGGGCGCGTGCGCGTCTACAAGGGCACTCCCGAGACCGGCTACAACAAGCTGTTCGACCAAAGCGCGAACGACAACCACCCGCAAGGGGTGCTTCTGACTGACGTCACCGGCGACGGCTTCGCCGACATCGTTCTGCCCGGCTTCGACACGGGGGACGTATTCGTTTACCGCGGCTCCGCCAACGGCTTCTCCAAGACTGGCGAGGCGACGCATGTGGGCCCCGCCGGACAATTCGGCGGGGTGTTTTACGTTCGCTCAATGTCGGACGGAAAAGGTGTTCTCAGTACTGCGAAGGAAGGCGTCGCCACCATTGACTGGCCGTAGCGGGTTGGAGGCACGCCTGCGGCCTCCGCCGCGCGCCCATCTCGGTGGTGGCTCGAGGCTCGGGTGCTCGTCTTGATTTCCCTGGTGATGGTGCGACTCGAAGAGATGACCAATGGGCGCATGGACTCACGGGTCTGAGCGGTTGGATGAGCGCGACGAACCCCTTTAAGCTTCGACTCTGGGCTCGCCGCCCAAGTCGAATCCGAGGCTGAGGGTTCGCAACATCGCGTTTGAAGCGCTCTTCGTGCACGGCATTCCCGCCGACGACGAGCTGAGCGCTTCCCTGCGGAGCACAGGTTTCGATTTCAGGGATCGAGCTCTCCGAGAGGCTGGAATGTCCGCTTTGCCTTCATCACGAATTATCTGAGCCCGACATCTTACTACGGTGAATAGTAGCATCTCGACCTGAGACGCCTATGTCCGCCGAAGCCCCCCTCTCGAACCGGACCAAAGGCGCGGTCCTCGGGCTGTCTGCGGCGGCCCTGTTCGGGGCCAGCGCCCCGGTTGCCAAGCTGCTGCTGCCGACCGCTGGTCCGCTGGTATTGGCAGCCCTTCTCTACGTCGGAGGCGGACTCGGGCTGACCCTCGGCGGGTTACTGCCTCTAACTCGTCCACGCGAAGCGCGGCCGTCTCGGGCGGATCTGCCGTTGCTCGTCGGGGTCATCCTCTGCGGTGGCGTTCTGGGACCTGTCCTGATGCTCGTCGGACTCGGGCGCGTCTCCGGGGTGGCTGGTTCGCTCCTGCTCAACCTCGAGGGACCGTTCACGGTGGTGCTGGCGCTCTTCGTCTTTGGTGAGCATCTCGGGCGAAGAGCCATGTTCGCCGCTGGACTCATCTTCGTAGGTGCGGTCATCCTTGCCCTTCGGCCAGGGGAAGTGAGGGCCGACTGGCTCGGCGCTCTCGCCATTGCCGCTGCGTGTCTGTCGTGGGCGATCGACAACAACCTCACCCAGCGACTCTCACTGAGGGAGCCCATCGCCACGGTGCGCATCAAGGCGCTCGGCGCCGGCGTCGGAATGCTCTTGATCGCAGTGGCCACAGGGCAGCCGTTTCCTCGGTGGCAGACGCTCATCGCGGCGCTCGGGTTGGGCTGCGCGAGCTATGGCCTGAGCATCGTTCTGGACATGTACGCTCTTCGCCTCGTGGGCGCGGCGCGCGAAGCCGCGTACTTCGCTACGGCTCCCTTCATCGGCGCGGTGTTCGCGGTGCCTCTCTTAGGCGAGCGTCTCGGCACGTTGGAGGTCCTGGCAGGTGCCATCATGGGAGTTGGCGTTGCTGTGCTGGTCCGAGACCGGCATGGCCACGTCCACGCGCACGAGCCGTTGGAGCACGAGCACCTGCACACGCATGACCAGCACCACCGGCATGAACATGCTGGGCCGTTCGCAGAACCGCACAGCCATTCACATCGGCATGTGGCCCTGGTGCACGACCATCCCCACGTCTCGGACGTTCATCATCGCCACGAGCACAAGTAGACCCAGATACGGGTCGCCGTGCGACCAGGTTGTGATGCCCAGCCCCGCGGGCTCGTCTGGGGTCTGATCATGCGCCTTATGTCGCCGAGTCGTTTGCCCGGACCAACGCCGCGGGGGTCCAGCTCCAAGTCGGTTGACTCGACGGCATCAAGACGAGCAAACGGGCCCCACTCACCCGTTGCGGTCAGGGACGGAAGAACCTGACGAACAGTCCCTCCGATTTCAGAGCGGCCCAGATGTGTGCTCTCGCTCGTCGGCACAAAGGTGTCACATCGCTTGAGCGCGGCACCTGAGCTATCCGCGGTTCCGCGGACTTGGCCACGTCACCCTCAGGATTGAAAATCCCCCGTCGTCTATCAGACCGGTGAGCCCTGGCTGGGCATGGAAAGCCCGCGGCGCCCCGAAGATACCGTCACCACGTCATTCGACATCCAGGATGCGGTCAAGGCGCTGTTCAAGAACACGCCGGAGCTTGAGGAGTACACGGGCGAAAACGTCATCCCGAAGCTCATCCCCCCGAGGCCAAGGCATGCGGGATCGCAAGAGTCGGGAGCGTGATGGTGAAGTCGCTCCCGCCGCCTGCTCCGAGGTCACCTTGATGCGCCGCCCATCATGGGCGTCGACGATGTGCTTCACGAGGTCGAGTCCGAGGCCGATACTGCGCGCTGTTTCCGTGGCTCCTACTCCACTGCGGAATGGGTCAAACAGGTTGTCACGAAGCTCTTCCGGGATGGGCGCGGTGAAGCCCAAGCTAACCCGCGCCAGGGTCGGGCGCTAGGACCCGCGGCTGCCCAAGACGAAGTCACGAGCAGGTGTTCGGCGGAAACATTTCGGGAAGGTGCTTTGAAGGTCCGTGCTCAGTAGTGTCGCGGACGTGGAGCTTCTGTCTTCTATCGTGCTGGGCGGGATCGCCGCGTTGGTGGCCACGGTGGGCGGTTGGCAGATCTACAAGTGGCGCAAGCGGAAGCAGAAGGACGCGTGGATCATTGAGGTGATCTCGGAGATCCTCGGCCGGGGCTGGTCCACGCAGTACGCGGACATGCTGCATCTGGCGTGGCTGGACGAGTTGGAGCAAGAGCACCTGCTCACGGCGAAGAAGTCGGAGATCCCGCGCCACTTGGACGTGTTCCTCTGCGAGGAGCGAATCCCTATGGTCGGCCCCTTTAATGTCGAGCTCCCGGAAGATGCGCCGGACGCGTTCTTGAAGACGCCCGAGGTGCGCGCGAAGGCACGCGCGTTCCTGAAGGCCTGTCGAGAGGCAGTGCTCGGGAGCGCGCCGGGCGTCGACGGAATCCACGATCGGGCAGACAAGCCTCCTGCGATCAATTGATACGGACCGGGGCGCCTTCCGGTCTCGTCCTCGAGCGTGATGTTGAGTCTTCAGCGCCCCGTCGCTTGAGCTCCGCGCAGGGTCATGCAGGTGCTGCTCGCTTTCGCGACCAGTGATCCGCCTTCGTCGAAGACGTCGCACTCCACCATGCCCACGGTTTTTCCCCGTCGGACGACACGTCCTTCGGCGCGCAGCTTTCCCTTCCAGACCGGCTTGAAGAAGTTGGTCTTGAGCTCGAGCGTGGTGAAGGACTCACCCTCCGTGAGCTCGCTGGCATAGGCCACGCCCATGGCAGCGTCCGCGACGTCACAGAGAATGCCTCCGTGGAGCGTGCCCATGGGGTTGGAGTGAATCTTCATGTCTACGTCGAGCGTGAAGGTCGCGCGTCCTGGGTCCACGGAGAGAAGGGTGAACCCAACGTGTCGCGCCACCGGTGCCTGCGGCGCTTCGCCGGTGATCATCTTCCGGATGTTGTCGAGGAGGGTCGCCATGAAGGTGGAAATAGCCGCCGCGCCCAAGGTGCGCCAGCACTTCCCGCGCGGCGCCGCGGCAGCTCCCATGACTGGGGGTGATCAACGTCGTCACCTCCGCGGCTTGCGGCGTGACGTTTCAGGCGGCGGCGCTCGCGACCGCGTCTGCGCGCTCAATGCGATCGAGGTAGCTCGACATGCGGTGGATCTCGAAGCGCTGCTCCAAATACGGCAGCGGCAACCAATCCCAGTTGCCAGAGCGCTCAGGCGCGCCGGGTTCAATCTGCCCGTTGTCACCCAGGAGTACGGTCTCGCCCGTTTCGCGGTAGCCCAGCCAGCGCGGCGGGAAGTTGGAGATGGGGTCGCGCCAATTGCTGTGTTGCGTGACCACGCTGAAGGTGCGTGGAACCTGCGTGTTGTACGTCTCCGCGTAGGTCTCGTTACCTACTCGGGGCGCTCCAAAGGTGTAGACCTGGAGCTTCTCCGGAGCCACGTTCCAAAGCCCACGAGCGCGCAGCGCGGACAGCTCCGCCAGCGCGCCGCCCATGCTGTGGCCGGTGAGAAAGAGCGTGCCCTTGTCACCCACCTTGCGGCGAATCTCATTGATCAAGTCCTCAACCTGGGACCACACACCGTTGAAGTCGGTGTCGAAGCCGTTGTGCACCCGCAGGCCACGCGCGGAGGACCACTCGGGAGCGATCAGCTTCATGCTCAGGTCGGTCATCAGGTCGGGCAAAGAGGTCGTGCCCAAGTAGCTGACGTAGATGTTCCCCGCGGGATCCGCGACTGCGAAGCCCTGCGCATCCGTGGCGCGGTCAGCGAAGAGGTGAAGGGTCGATGCATCGAAGCCCCACCGAGAAAGATTTTTCTCGAGCGTCTCTTTGTCCGCGTCCGCGAACATGGCCAGGTGTGCGGTGGCGTTCGCGTTGCGAAGCGAGAACCCCGGCGTGTTCGGTTCGGGCTCCGCGCGGAACGGGGAGCCCTCGCGCGCGTTGGAGGGTCCTCGCGTGATGGAGGTGAGCGCGTCCGTGGCGACGGCGTTCAGCGCTGCCGTCTTTTCGTCCTGCGGCGTGTTCGCCGTCAGTGTGTTCGCCGTCAGGGAGACGAGGGCGTCCGAGTTTGTGGTGGCCGGCGCGGCGGAGGCGAGCGCTGCACTCACCGCTGGGGCCACTGTGTTCGAGGTCGCCGACGTGCTCGGGGTCGCAATGGGTGCTCCCTTCGACTCAGACTCGGCACGGGCAGAATCGCGCTCGTTGCTGGGCGGAAGGGAAGGCCGCGGGGCGGCGTCTGACAAACGCACGGTCATTCAAGGGAATTGTCGGCCTTGTGACGGCGTCAGTTGCGCCACTGTGACAGTGCGTAGACAGTGCGTACTGACTACAGACAGGGGGCTTCCAGAGCCCCGAGATCAGGGGCTCCGCCGCAGAAGGGCGCGCCCACGTCCGCGCCCGAATTGAGGGCGGGCGAGGTGGGACTGAGAGAAAAATCCCCAGCGGTGGGGTTCACGAATTGAGGCGCCGCTTCCAATGACGCGCGATCCCATCCGGTCTTGGTGCGCCAAGCGGCGACGTTGAGATTGGGTCCTCCCATCACCCGCAAGGTCGCGGCGCCGGTCTGGTTCCAGAAGAGGTTGCGGTCAAACCGCACGCCTTCGTAGGTGGGGCCGACCCTCGCCGCGAGCGCGCAGTCGTTGAGGATGTTGTTCTCCACTTCGACCTGCTTGCTCGCGCCGTTCTCCGCGGAGCCGATGATGATGCACATCCCGGCCAGACCGGAGAGGGTGTTGTTGTAGAGCTTCACGCGCTCCGCCGCATTCACGCGCAGTCCGAAGCCCGCGTCGACGCTGCTCCAGACGCGGTTGCGGCGCACGGTGATGTCGTTCGGGGGCGCGCCCACGCGAACTCCTCCCAAGACAATGGCCACGGAGTTGTCGTGAAGCGCGTTCTCTTCAATGAGCACGTTGCTCGCGCTCATGTGCACGATGATGCCTTCGCCCGCGGAAGAGGGAGTGGGGTGGTGGCCGAACACTTCGTTTCTCCGCAAGGTCACTCGGGTGCAGGTCTTGATGTCCGCGCCGTTCTCCAGGTTGTCGTGCAGCTTGTTCTGCTCGATGAGCAGCGAGTCGAACGGCGTTCCCGGCGCGGTGTCTCCGGTCTCGGGCCCAATGCACTGAATGCCGTCGCCGGAGTTGTCGTGAATGTCGTTGCCGCGCAGGGTGACCGCGCTGGCGGAGGTCTCGAGCACGATGCCATGCGAATCCACGCCTGGTTTCGCGTTGATGAAGTGGTGAACGCGGTTGCCTTCGACGCGCACGTCGGACGCGCGGTCGGTGATGATCATCGCCGCACCCGCGGTTCCATTCATGAGCTCGGCGCCAGAGAACACGAGATGCGCGGCGCCGCGGATGACGACGGCGGGAGCGGGATCTTTCTCCAGGTTGATGTTGAGGCCTTCAAAGCGCCAGTAGGGACGGCTGAGCGTCAGCACCGCGGTCTTCGATCCGGTTCCACCTACCAGCACCGGATCCTCTCCCGGCGCGGCGCGGACAGTGATGGGCGCTTCGGCCATGCCCGCCGCGACACTCGCGTTGACGGCGAGGCGTTCGGCATAGCGACCGGTGTGAACGAGCACGCCGTCACCAGGCTGCGCGGCCCGAAGTGCACGTTGCAGTGTTGCGAACGGGGCGGCTTCGCTACCCGCGGCGCTGTCCTGGCCGTTGGGACTCACGTGGTAGGTGTTGCGGAACGACGTGGGCGGAGGCGTGCTCAGCGTCGCGCCTACGGTCTCCAGCGCGCTCGCGCTGTCGCAGGCGAAAACGGTCAGGCAAAGCAGCAGGGCCAGACTCGCGGTCTTCATCAAGGCTCCAAGCATCGCGGGGACTGTGGACCAAAAAGGATGTCGGAGACACGCGGCGCGAAGCCGTCATTCCTCGTGAGCGAACGTTTGCTCTGCCGTCTCGTTGAGAGCTGAACGCCCGATGTCACCCGCTGTGCTCGCTCGGCTGCTCTTGTCGGCAGGTACCGACCCGTTGCTCGAGTTTGAAGGGCGGTGTTATCTCCGGCGCTCGATGCGGCGACGGCTGTT
The DNA here is from genome assembly GCA_052386435.1 of Myxococcaceae bacterium. Taxonomy (GTDB): domain Bacteria; phylum Myxococcota; class Myxococcia; order Myxococcales; family Myxococcaceae; genus JBQTKE01. Next base: position 6,763 of record JBQTKE010000331.1, on the reverse strand, counting down.
GCCCCTCCTCGCGATCTCCTCCGTCTGCTTCGGTCAGGTCGCCACGGACTATCAGGCCTGGGTGGGCATCAACCTGGAGGGGAAGGCGGATGCGTTGCTGGAGAACGCGCGCTTTGGGTTGGGCTTCGAGTCGCGGTTTCAGAACCAGCCGCGGCAAGACGCAAGGATCAGCGCCACGAGAGTGGAAGAGCAGAACCCGAACGCGTTGCTCGTTTTTCGCGGACAGGTGGGTTACCAGGTTCACCCTCTGCTGGTGTCGTGGGTGGGCTATCTCTACGTGCCGATCTTCTGGGCTTCAGAGCGGCGCGAAGATGTTTCCGAGCACCGCATTTTTCAGCAAGTGACGGGGATGACCCCGCTGGGCCCGCTGCAGGTGAATTATCGAGTGCGGTTGGAAGAGCGTTTTCGCGCGAGTGGCGACAACGCCGCGGTGAAGCTTGGAGAAGGGCAATGGGCGTTCCGTCTGCGCCAACAGCTTCGGTTCGCGCTCCCGCTCACTACCGAGTGGAAGCTCATCGTGTTCGACGAGTTTCACGTACATCTAAACTCGACCGATTACCCGAGTCGCACGGGTCTTGATCAGAACCGCGCGTTCATCGGCGTGGGTTACCGAGCGAGTTCCGCGCTTCAAGTGGAGGCGGGCTATCTCAACCAGTACGTGGAGCGCGTGACCGACCGCGATCAGATCAACCACGTGCTGGTGATGAGCTTGAACTTCGGCGCCGAGTTCGTGCGAGTCGACTGAGGGGGTCAGGCTTTTCACTCTTACACTCTGCGGAACGGGTTATGCATGACGTTCCGCGCCGCAGAGTGTAAGAGTGTAAAGCCTGACCCCGATGCTTCAGCGAACCGTGGCGAGCAATCCGCCGCCGAGGGGCTCCGCGGTGAGCTTTATCCACAAGCGCGCGGGTCGAACGCCCGGCTCTTTCTGAACCCAACGCACCGCACCGCGGCAGGGACTGACGGAGCTGACTAACACGTTGGCGTTGGCGTCGAGGATGTGATCCGCGCCGTCCGGCTGATGCACGCACGTGCCGACCACCTGCAGCGCTGCTTCGCGTTCATTCGCGCCGCACTCGCCTCCACTCTCATACGTCGCGGAGAGTTGATCTGTGCTCAGCGCGTCGGTCTGGAACACGGGAGACGCTGGCCCGACGACGCGAGGGGCGGAGTCGAAGATCCAGCGCACCATCGCGTTGCTCACAGCCTCACGTGCGCCCAGATGTCGCGGGCTGCCGAAGTTGCTGATGTCGGAGTGGCAGTAGGCGCCGTAGTGGTTGCCGTGCGCGGGAGCGAAGGTGTCTCCGGCGATGGGCGTCATTGACATCCCCGGCGCGAGCGGACTCCCCTGAGCTTGAAGCGGCAGCGCTTGGTCCGTCTCGCCCGTCCACAACGCGGGGCTGCAGTCGCCTGCGGACATCATCATCAAGATGTGGCGGTTCGCTGCGACCCAATCCGCCGCCGGAACGCCGGAGATGTTCGCGGCGTAGTCGCACCAGCCGTTGGCCTGACCGACTGGACATCCCCGCTCGAAGGAGATGGGGCCGATGAAGTTGTACGTCCCTTGGCCCAACCGGTTGATCATGCCGTTCACGGTGACCACGCCCGCGATTCGGTCCTGCCAACCGTAGTCCTGCGCACCCACTTCGCCCGCGCCGCCCACGTTCGCGGCCAACTCAACGGCGACGCGTCCGCCGGTGCTGTGTCCGACGAGGATGATGTTGCGCGCGTCAGGAGGCAGAAGCTTGGCGAGCGATTCAGAGAGCGCGGCGCGCCACGCAGCCGCGGCGGGGACGCCCGTACCGTCTTGCGGATCATCGATGGTCGTCGGAGGAAGCACCCCGGTGAGCAGCGTGTAGAGATTGACTCGGTACGTTTCGAAACGCAGCCGCATGAACGGGTAAGTCGCCTCATAGTGCGCTCTTCGCTCCGCTAACTTTCGTTTGAGCTCTTCCTCGAGCGGCGCCAGCGAACCTTCCGCGGTCAGCTTGCCGCTGTTCTCCGACTGCACGCCGTGGATGAACACGATGTGCACGGGGACTTCGCGCGGGTGCTCCGGCGTACCACCCGCGGGCAAGGGCGTTCCGTCCGGCGCGATCACCGCATCTTGAAAGTCGATGGGCGCGCTGGCGACGCAGCCGCTCAGAAGCAAGAGTCCGAGTGCTGTCCCGGACAAACAGCGCTGCATGAAGAGCTCCGCGTCCCCTTTGAGGCGAGAGGCGAATCTATGTGATCACAGGTGGGTGACTGCAAGCTCGCAGCTTCGCAAGAGCTGAGAAAGAGCCATCTCGAGATCCCGGTCATGGATGGGTGCGAGCTCGCCGCTGTGCGTTGTGAGTACCAGCCCCTCCTCGCTTCGTGGAGGCACGCTCCTCGCTCGTCGTCGAGACGATGGAACGGCCGCTGCCACACTGCGCATCGCGCCATGCCTGGCGGGCGGGCTTTTGCGGCGCGGCGAGAACCCACGTCTTTGGCGCGAGTGTGTCGCGCTGCGCGGCGAGATCCACGGAAGGATCGATCAGCGGTGCGAGCGGTCTGCCGTTCAAAGAGGCGAAGGCCTCCGCCCGCACTTCCACCGGCCCCCCCGCGCGCGCGGCGTAGTCCGCCGCGATTCTCTGAGCGAGTTGCCAGATGAGATCTGGCTGCACCGCCATCTCTCGCTCTTGCAGCCCCGTCAGATAGTCGGACGGTGGAACTTCCCAGGTACGACCGCTGCGAGGGTTCTTCACCACGAAGGTGACGCTGCCGTTCTTCTCGCGCGTCATCACCCGCCACGAGAACCGTATTCCCTGTTCGTGCCACGAGACGTTGCCGCCGTAGAGGTGCGAGCGCAGTGGCACCGCGATCTGGATCAACCCGTAGACCGCGACGAGAGCAACAGCCCAGCCACGCAGTTGCGGGTCAGGAACATCGAGGGCGGGCGCAGGCGCCACGCGCTTGGACAAGAAGCGCCGCGGCCAAGACGGTTCGAAGAAGACCAGCGCGGCCAGGCTCATGATGAAGGGGAACATCCCAATCGGAAAAAGGACCCACGTTGCGCCGTGGAAGATCAGCACCGCGGCATAAGCAAGGGCGCGCGTTCTCTTCCACGCGAGGAACCCAGCCACCGTGGCGTCAAAGAGAAACCCGAACCACGCGGCGACGTACGGCGCCCACGACGTCGCGAGGATGGACCCGATCAGCGGAAGACTTGTGCGCGAGCCAAGCCAGATGCTCAGCGGCTGCGCGTGGAGCAGCCAGTCGCTGTTGAGCTTGGCGAGCCCCGCGAAGACGTAGACGGTCGCGACCTGAAAGCGAAGGAGGTACGTGCACCAAGCGGGGAGCGTCTCGCGTCGGCGCTGGGGTCGAAGCCACACGTCCACGGAGAAGGCGCGATGCCCCGGCACGAAGAACATCAGCAGCGCGAGCAGGCTGACCAGGTAGTAGTGGTTCAGGTAGTTCGCGACGTCGTAGAGTTGCAGGTACGTGAACACTGCCCAGAGCAAGGCGACGGAGAAGCGGTAGGCCATTCCCACCGCGACAAGAAGTCCCAGGACAAGCAGCGACGCGAAGAGCAACCGGAGCGCAGGCCCGCTGACGTGGGGAATCCAGCTGAAGCCCCAGTACGTGAAATGAAAGCGCGGCTCCACGAAGAGACGATCCACCCAGCCGTACGCGAGGAAGCGGAACGCCGAGACCGAGACGAGCAGCCCCAGCGCAACGCGCAGCACGACCACCGCGGCGGGATCTTTCGGCGCGAGTAGAAGCGCCTTCAGCCTCACCCTGAGTGGGCTTCCTTCGCGCGCTGGACCCGAGCCCGTTGTTGCAGAGCTCTCGGCGCCGGTCCGCTCAGTCATTGTCGCCTTCAACCGCGGCGGGCAGCTCCAGGTCGAGCACGCTCACGAACTCGGTCTTGAGCATGTCGTTCATCGCCTTGAACGCGTCGTACGCGGCGCGCACCGAGGCGAAGTCCGTGTTCAGCGCGGTCTCCAGATCCGGCTCATCGATCGCTTGCAGCGACGTCTCAATGCCCTTTACCAACGTCAGCAACTTGCTCGCCACGTCTTCTTTCCCCACCGCGATCAGCAGATCGTCGAAGCCCGTGCCGGCGTAGCTCGCATCGCAGCCCTCCACCAGCGCGCGGAACCCGCGCAGGTTGGCGACAAGGTTCTCCTTGGAGAGCTTCGACGAACGCGACTCGAGCGCTTCCGGGCAAGGCGCGGACGTGCAGTCGCGAAGTCCCAGCGGCACGGCGAGCTTGGCGTCCTTGCCTTCCTTCTCCAGCGCGAACAACCCGTCGCTGATCGCGTTCAGCGCGGCCTGGGTGCTGGGATAGGTGGCGTTTCCGCTGCCCGCGGTCGCGAGCGTGTTGGCGAAGTTCTCACCGTTGGCGGACCACGCCGACAGCAGCGCGTCCCCTTGGGCGCGAACATCCGCCGCCGCCGCTGCTGCGTACGCGCGCCGGCGCGTGGAACGCTCGTCGGCGCTGAGCGCATTGAACGCGGTCGCGGTGGAGGAGCTTGCCGCGCAGGACGACGTGGCCGCATCGACATAGAGGAGGTACTCGATCGCCGCCAGGCCGCGCCGGTTCACCAGCGCCTGTGGGAGCCCGCTCTCGTAGCCCTTCGACACCACCAGCTCATCGACGCCGCACGGGCTGACCAGCGGCCAGGAATAGATGGGGTCGCGCAGGTCCTTCCCTCCGGCGACGGAGCGCGGCGCCAGGGGCCCGAAGCGCATTGCCTCCAGCTCTTGAAACGCGAGCATCGCCTTGCGGAAAGAGACCTTCGCGCTCTCCCTCGCAGCAGGCACGTCGGCGGCCGTCCTCAACGCATTGGTAGACGCTTCCAACTCCGCCGCGCCGGTCGCGAAGCTCTGCGCGCGGGAGGTGACGCACGTCCCCGCGGCTTGCAGCAGCTGAACCCTGGTGGCCTGCGCCGTGTCGTTGTCGCTCGGACCGGGGTTCTTCTCGTCGCAGCTCGCCACCGCGGCGGCCAATCCCAGCATGCAGCCCCATTGCCAAAGCGACCTCATATGTATCTCCCAGGAATGACTTTGAAACTGAAAGTCATTCTCAAAATAGTTGCACGAAAGCAAGCCAGCAGGGTAATCACACCCGAAATGCCCCAGCCGATTTCGCGCTGGTCTTTACCTAAGGACGCGTCAATGACGAACCTGAAGCTGCTTCTCCCGGCCGTGGCTATTTCGCTGTCTCTGCTTTGGGGTTGTGGGGGGAAATCCCAATGCGACACGACCGACGCTGGTGAGGTTCTCACGGACAGCGGCACTCCGGCCGACGCCGGCACGGTGGTGGACGCGGACTTCTCCGTGGTTCGCTTCAACCCGGACGGCACGGTCGACCCCAGCTTCGGAACCAACGGTGCGGCGACTGTGAATCTCAGCGCCGGAGCGGGCGGGGTGAATGACTCGCTGTGGGATGGCGCGGCGGACACGCAGGGGCGCGTTCTCCTCTTCGGCACCAAGCGCGGAGACAACCGGGCGGATTCGGACCGCGTGGTGGTACGGCTGACCGCGGCGGGCGCGGTGGACGAAAGCTTCGCCACCAAGGGCGTCTACACGCTTAACATTGGCAATGGCTCGGACACCGCGCGCGGCGGCTTTGTGCAGGCCGACGGAAAGATCGTCACCAGCGGTTACATCGCCTTCGCGACAGGAGCTGGCGCGCAGAGTTCGAACCGCATCGTGCTGCTGCGTCTGAACGACAACGGCTCTCCCGACATGACCTTCGGCGTGCAAGGAGTGGCCACCGCGAATCCGTTCGTCCCGGCGGATCCGATCAACACGCCATGGGGCATGGTTGAGGCGTACGGCGTGGTGCCGCAGCAGGGCAAGTACGTCACCGCAGGCTACGGCTACACCACGCCAACGCCGGGCAACAAAGTCGACCTGATCTCGGTGCGCTTCAACGCGGACGGAAAAGCTCTGGACGCAGCCTGGGGAACCGCCGGCTCAACCGTGATTGACGTTGCCGGCGACAACGACCGCGCGCGCAACCTGATTGCGCTCCCGGACGACCGCATCCTCGTGGTGGGCAGCGGTACCCCGACCGCCGGCAACATCGACGCGATGGCGGTCATCCTCAGCGCTGCGGGCACGCCGGATCCCGCGTTCGGCTCCGGGGGCCGTGTGCTCTATGACTTCGAGCGTCCGGACGAAGCGTTCTTCGGTGTGGCGGTGAATGGCGCGGGGACGCACGCGGTGGCGGTCGGTTACCGCGCCGGCATGGCGTCTGGAGTTATCGACGACGACGACGCGATCCTCCTCATCATCACGCTCAATGGCAGCGTTGCGCCGGTCGCGAAAGCAGTGCCGCTCTCTGACACAGCCAACGACCGGCTCTGGGGCGCGGCCTTCGACGCGAATGGAAAGATCGTCGCCACCGGCTTTATCGCGGAAGGAACCGACCACCGCACCGCGTTGGTTCGCTTCAACGCGGACGGCACCCGCGACACCAGCTTCGGGGCAAATGGCATCGTGACCCACAACCTGGCCGGCGCGGGCGCGCTGGAGACAGGGCGTTCGGTCATGGTGCTCAGCGACGGAAAACTGGTCGTTGCAGGCAACGTGGATCACCCGTAAGGCAGCGCCCTCGATGTCTTCTTCGTCTTCGTTGCTGCTGTGTTGTGGACTGATTTCTTCTGTCGCGCTCGCACAAGAGTCCGCACAGGCAGATGGGGGAGCGTTCAACGCGAGCGCCCCTGGCAACGGAGTCGAGGACGCGGGCGTTGTGGTGTTTGCGCCCAGTCCCCCGCCGGTGGTCGCG
>JBQTKE010000330.1:0-2694 GCA_052386435.1 Myxococcaceae bacterium | reverse complement strand
GCTCGCCCCCCTCGGGGCACCGGGCCGGGGCTGCCCCGGGTGCCGGGTATCATTCTTGTGCGGTGGCCCCAGGGGGTGGCGCCCCTGCACGAACGCGAGCCGCCGCAGCACATCCGCCTGAGCCGCGGTGAGCCGCGCCACCAGCGCGTGGCTCGCGATGTGGTTCTCCAGCACCTGGCCACCCGCGGTCGAAATCGCGTTCATCCAATCAGCGGTGACCGGTCCGACAAACTGCACCAACCAGGGCAACCGATCCGCGGGCCCCACGCGCATCAGCCACGCGGGAGGAGGCGGCGCGCCGCGAGGTGAATTCGATCCCGGCGCCGTGTCAAAATCGACGCCGCGGAAAACGACAACGTCACCGGCCGGCTCTCGTTGGACAGTGATGCCCTTCTGGTGGAGCGTCCGGATGTCTCCCGGCTTCGCGCGAATGACCATCGCGTCCGAGTACTCCGCGGCAACGGAGATCCCCAACTTGGCGATCTCGTCTTTCAGGCCTGGGTTCTCCGCGGGCACCCTCACCACCGCGCGTTCGCCTTTCGGCGCAGGCACCGGCGGAAGCGCCTGAAGCTGACACCAATTGCTCACCGACGGAGCGACGACCACCACGTCAGGCTGCCCCGCCCATGCGGTTCCCCCCAACGCGAGCACCGCGCCCATCACCATTACTGAAAAACCCGTAGAAAAACCGCGCATGGCCGGAAGGTGGGCAACCCGCCCGCTTTTCGCAACCCCTGCTCTGACGCTGACAATGGAACCCACCGTTTCGACACTGATGGAAGTGGCAGCGGAGGTAGCTCGCAAAGCGGGCGAGGTGGCGCTGTCGCACTACCGGCGCGGCGTCTCCGTGGAGACCAAGTCGGACGGCTCGCCCGTCACCCTCGCGGATCGCGCCGCGGAACAAGCCGCGCGGGAGATAATTGCTCGTCGTTTTCCAACTGACGGAATTCTCGGAGAAGAGCACGGCGAGACAAACCCTGGTGCACGGCGTCGTTGGATTTTGGATCCCATCGACGGAACGAAGTCTTTCGTGCGTGGCGTGCCGCTCTGGGGAACGTTGGTCGCGGTGGCGGAAGGCGAAGACGTGCTGGTGGGCGTCGCCAACTTTCCACCGGTGGGCGAGTTGTTGGTCGCGGGAAAAGGGCAGGGCTGTCTGTGGAACGGCTCGCGCTGTCACGTCTCCGCAGTTTCGGAGCTGTCCAAAGCGACTGTGCTCGTCACGGATCCGCGCTTCGAACAGTTTCCTGATTGGGGTACGCGTTGGAGACAGCTCGAACAGAGAGCAGCGGTCGCGAGAGGGTGGGGTGACTGTTACGGCTATCTGTTGATCGCGACCGGAAGAGCAGAGGTCATGGCCGACGAGCTTCTGGCGCCGTGGGACAGCGCCGCGCTCCATCCGATCATCACCGAGGCGGGTGGCGTCTTCACGGACTTCACGGGGACGCCCGGCGCGTTCGGAAAGAGCGGCCTCGCGACCAACGCCGCGCTCGCGCAGAGCGTGAGGACCGTGCTCAAGCCGTAAGCGAAGTGCCGGACTTTACACCCATGGCTGTCTGCAGCCTTTTTTGAAGTGGCACGAGTGAAACGTCCGGCACCTTCACCCCTTCACCTGCCCCTCTTCGGCGGTCGCGTCGGCGGGCCACCTTCCACGCGCAGCGGAACGGTCGGCGTGCGAATCGGCGCGAGCAGTGACTCCGCCAACGTGAGCCCCGCTTCTCCCTCGGCTGGCCCCAGGCGTTCCGAGAGATCTTCGAGCGCGGAGGTGAGATCTTTCCGAGCGGAGAGCACTTTCTTCAACTTGCGGTCTAGCCGCGTCAGGGCGTCGAACCGTTCGCGGCTCTTGTTCCGCTCCATCTGCCCCGCGCGGATGTCGAAGGAGAGCAGCGCGTCGTTGCGCAGTGCCTCTCGCATCTTCTCCACCTGAGCCATGGCCTCTGCGTCCAGCGTGCTCCACGCGTACCCTTTGAGTCCGCGCGTTCCTCCGAAGAAGATCCGGTAATCCGGCGCGCGCGAGGTCCCCGCCACGGCCCCAGGCACGGCGGGAATCTCCGCGTCCTCCAGCATCATCAGCGGGATGACCCTGCTCGGAAACTCGTCGTTGAACACTTCAAACAACAGCGCGCCCTCGGGGCTGACACGGACCGCGGCAGTGAGGGGTCCAAAAGCAAAGAACGGCTCGGGCTCTTGTTTCGCCGCGACCAGCAGCCGCTCGCGATCCGCCGGCGTCGTGGGATCCGCCGCGTCCTTGGGACGGATCGTGCGCTTCAGCGTGTTCATCAGATCGCGGATCTGATCAATTCCGACGACGACGTTGAGCGCAGCGCCTCGGGTGTACGCGGCATGAAAGACGCCCACCAATTCGTACTCGCCGGTCTCACAGGAAACAGCCAGCACGGGCGAGCCCGAGTTGCCCTGCGCCAGCAGTGCGTCGATCACGAAGTCCGCGTGCTCGCCATCGCGGTAGACGTGCGGATCGTAAGGCGCGATCACCTTGCCGGTGCTGGTCGCGCGGAAAGCACCCAGCGGGAAGCCGCGCACCTCTACCACGTTGCGCGCTTTAAGCGCCGCGCTGCGCCCAATCCTCCAAGGAAGAATCCGCAGCGGCGTGAGCGCCTTCACGATCGACACGTCGATGACGGGATCGTTGACCAAACGCGAGATGGGGATGTCGTCGCGGTCGTAGGCGTCGTCCTC
>JBQTKE010000329.1:0-2987 GCA_052386435.1 Myxococcaceae bacterium | reverse complement strand
CGAAACAGCTTCATGTCACATGTTATCCAAGGCTCAGCGTCAACGGTTGCGAGCTCCTCTGAATCACACAAGATCCTTTCGAAACGGCAGAGATGAAGACGCGCGGAACTGCCGGAAATCACGCGGCTTCTTGCTCCATGGCTTCAGCCGGTCGAGCTCAGGTGTCCCTGCGTTGACAGGGTCACCGTGTTTCGTGAGGAGGGAGGAGAGAACGAGGATGGGGCCGCACTTGATGCGGTACTCGTACTGCCCCGTCCTCGCGACGGGAGAGGCGCTCGAGGCAAAGGGGGCCACGACTCCCGCACCTGCACAGGCGGGCCAACCCCTCTCTGTCGTTGGCATGGACAGCCGTGTCCGTGTGCAGCGACAAGCCCTCCAACACCGCCACCCGCCGACGCCCTTCGGGCAGGGCCCCCTCCGGCAGGGGCAGCCTGTGCTGCGCCGGAACAGCTCATGGGCGTCGCGCTGCGCCGTCGCGCTCGCACGTCGCAGCGTCTCGACGAGCTCCAGGTAGGACCAGCGTCCCCTCGAACTCGGAGTCTCGTCAGCGCGGAGCAGAGTGAGCGCGCTCACCATTCGTGCTCGCAAGTACCCGCCCGGAGCCTTCTTCCGGTGACGCGCCCGAGAATGCACTCGGTGTCGGCAACGAGGTTGAAGGCGCAGTCGGAGCATGTGACGGAGGCTTTGCACCTCTCGCTCGCCGCGGGTGTCGTGTTTACCAAGGAAGGACCCCATGGAACACTGGACGACTTTCAGCGCGATTGACGAACAGAAATTGAAGGAACTCGTTCAAGCTCGCCGCGAATCGATCGAAACGAACGACCTCACGCCAACCTGGAACGTGATCAAGATCCGCGCCCTACCGGCCCGAACGAAGGCGCGCTTTGCTGCGACACGCAAACAAAGGCTCGAGCTCACACGACTTCGACAGCTCAATGCTCCAGACGTCGTAATCGAAAATCGCGAGTTCGAACTGAACCCGCGAGAGTTCCTCCGACGCCGGGCCACACAGAAGACTCTCTCAAAGGATCAGATTCACAAGTTCACGGGCATGAGCATCAATCTGTCGGTTGCCTTCAAATACGAGCTTGGAGGGTACAGGCGCGACGACGAGATCGTCGAATGGATCCTGTTACCTTTCGACCGACAACGCTGCGCCTGGGGCGGTCCAAGACCCAAGAAGCTGCCGAAGGTGCCGCGCTCTATCTTGGGCTGGAGCGCGAAGGATGCCCGGAGGGCTTACCGAGGAACCTCCGTGCTCCGAGTTTTGGACGAGGCGCCGTTTGCGGATTTCGATTTTTTTCGAAACGAGGCCTTGGTCGATCGAGCAAACTTCACACCCGCTGGGCAGCTCGATCTCCCGCTACGATTCTTTCGAGCCGTCCAGAGCGCTCCAAGACCATCACTCGCCGAATGGTGCGAGACGTTCCCGTTCATTCCTCAGTTCCAAATTGCTGATCCCGAATCTCTTCTACCCAGGGCAAAGTGGTTTTACGACAGCAAGCTCAGCAGAGCCTATCGGCGTCTCAATGCGCTCATCCGGTTTTACGAGAGGGCGCAGCGCCGTGGATTTGGTGTCCTGCTCAACAAGGGCTCAGCCTGAGTCGTCGAAATCAGATCCGCTGCACGGTTGGGTTGGATGGGAGTGGGCTTGAGGCAAACAGCCACAAGTCTTGCCATCGCGTGTGCTGTGGCTGCGAGGAAGAATGATTTGAGAAACGGAGAGGGAGGGGGCAGCTGGAGAGCCGAAGCGAGTGCCAACGGGCGCCTGAGCGATGGCTCGGCGGGGCAGAAGGAGTGCAGTGAACGGAGGGGTGCCATCCCTGACGCCGCGATCAGGGCACTCCCGACTCGAACATGTCGACCGCCGCCGCGAGACGTCGGGCGGACGCTGAGAGGTTCCGGACGGGAGCGACGCTGGGCAGGGGCAGCACCTCCTCGCGAGGCGACCAGGCCCAGCGTCGCGAGTCGTCTGCGAGGTCTGCGTTGCCGGGCCACACGCCCTCCGGTTTGAAGCCGGGGCCCGTGTCGCAAAGCCAAAGCACGGTGAGCGGCTCACCCGGCGGAGGCAGCCTGTCGAGCGAAACCAGCTGCCCTGCGCCGGTGAGCTTCAGCGCGGCGCCGGGCTGGGGATCCCAACCGCCTTCCACCAGCCGGGGCGCCCGCGGACTCACGCCGGGAAGTTCCTCGGCCCACGTGTAGCGGACGAGCAGGCCCCAACGCGTTAGTCCCGTCGAGGCGCGTTTCAAGATGTCCAAGCCGAGCACTTCAATCTTTGGAGACGGCGACCAGGAGATCGCTGGACGTGAACGTGACTTCTCCAAAACGCCAATACTTCCTTGCGGCGCGATGAGCAGTGCCCGCGTGACACCGCCCGCGGGCTCCTGGAAAATGTAGGCGATTCGGTGGCGAAGCCCCGTGCTGTATCGCTCGCGCTGGGCGGGTCCACTCAACTGCCGGCCCGCTTCGTCCATGGAGACTTGGCCAACGGCCTGAATTCGTTCTTCGCGCCCCGGCAACCGCAGCGACATGGCTTCCCATTGCAAAGCCATGTACGGGTCCGTGGTGAGCACCACGAGAGATGCGCGCTTTCGGTCCGCCTCTTCGATCCCCCATCGAGACTTCAACGGAACCGTCTCTGGAAGAGCGTACCAGCCTTCGATTTCGAGTTTGAGCTGCGCGAAGGCCGTCGCTGGAAGCGGCCCCGCAGCCAACCCGCCCCACTCGTCAGCGGGCGCAGAGGGTTGCGCGGGGGTGGGCGGCGCCGGCATCACGGGAGCGGAACGGGCTGCACAACCGGAGACGAGAAGCGTCGCGAGACAAACCATGAGCGACGAGAAGGAAGCGCGGGCCATGAGGTGCGAGGTATTGCGGAGCGGCACTGAATGCTCAAGGGCGGTGAGGAGGAATGAACCGGGAAACTGCGAAAGAGGTCGAGTGGAAAGCGGGCACCCGGGACCTCCGAAGCGAGTACCCGAGGTGCGAAA
>JBQTKE010000328.1:0-8671 GCA_052386435.1 Myxococcaceae bacterium | reverse complement strand
TGGGCGGCAGCACGATGCGCCAGTCGTCGAGGATGAGTGGGCCGCTGGGGATCTTCTCCAGCGCCTGGCGGATGATCGACTCCGACTGCTTGAGCTCTTCGATCCTCAGCAGGTAGCGATCGTAGTTGTCGCCATTCTGACCAATAGGAACGTCGAAGTTGAGCTGGTCGTAGACCCAATACGGCTTGGCCTTGCGGATGTCGTAATTCACGCCGCACGCGCGCAGGCAGGGGCCGGTGAAGCCGAAGTCGAGCGCGTCCTGAGTGGTGATCAACCCCGTCCCGCGCATGCGGTCGACGAAGATGCGGTTGTTGGTGAGGAGCGTGTCGACCTCGTCGGCCAGCTCGCGAATCTTGTCGAGCGTCTTGATGACCTTCTCTATCCACCCATCCGGCAGGTCGCGATTCAAACCGCCCACCCGTCCGAACGAGGTGGTCAGTCGCGCGCCCGTCAGCTCGGTGATCCGGTCCGCGATGAGCTCGCGCGCTTCAATTCCGTAGAGGAACGCGGTGAAGCCGCCCAACTCCAGCCCCACCGCGCCCACGCAGGTGAGGTGGTCCGCCATCCGGTGCAGCTCGCTGCCAATGACGCGGATGTATTGCGCGCGCTCCGGAATCTCCAAGCCGATGAGCTTCTCGACGGCGTTGAGGTAGCCGAAGTTGTTCATCAGCGCGGAGACGTAGTTGAGCCGGTCCGTGTAGGGTAGGCACTGCGTCCACGTCACGTTCTCGCAGCTCTTTTGAAAGCCGCGGTGCAAGAAGCCGATCTCCGGATCCGCGCGGACGATCGTCTCGCCTTCCAACTCCACCTTCATCCGCACCGTTCCGTGCATGGCAGGGTGGGAGGGGCCGAGATTCACCTCCATGTGCTTCGACTGGAGGTGCGCCTCAAGCTCCGACTCAGAGGGATTCGGATCGAAGTCGTCGTGTTGAGATTGCATGGTGTCTCGTTAGACGGCGCCGCTGGTACCAGGGCCGCGGAAGATGTCCTTGATGGGGCGCTCTGGGATCAGCGGCTGCCGTTCGCGCAGCGCGTAATCCTTGCGCAGAGGATGGCCCTTGAACTCCTCGTAAAGAAGAATTCGGCGCAGGTCCGAGTGACCGGTGAACTTGATTCCGTAGAAGTCCCAGACGAAGCGCTCGAACCAATTCGCGCCCTGGTAGATCGACGTGATGGACGGCAGCGCCGCTACGTCCTCGTCGACCCGGACCTTCAGACGGACTGCTTCATTCCGGGAGATCGAACGGAAGAGGTAGATCACCTCGAACCGCGGCGTGCTCTCCGGGAGGAGCAGCCGATCCACCGCGTCCATGGAGAGGAACAGCTTGAAGTCCAGCTCTGGATCATTCTTCAGAAGGCTGGCCACTGCCTGAAGGCCGTCCGGGGAAATCACACCCCATTCAGCGCCGCCCCGATCCGTGTACCGAGTAACGAGCTTGTCGGGGAACTTGGCGGAAATTCTGTCCAGCGCGAACGTGCTCAAGGCCTGGGACACCCTCCAGTAGGACGAGCGGCCTTATAGGTACCGAGGTGCAGTGAGTCAACGCCATTTGCTCAGCCATGATAAGCACTTAGCCGCGCTGTTAGTCCGTCTTGCCCAGCGGTCGCGCGAAGGCCTACAACTGTTGAAGGTTCTGTTCCGTGAGCACCCACAAACCCAAGCAGTCCGGTCGCGCCGCCCCTTCACCCGAGTCACCCAAAAAGGGTGCGTCGCGCGTTCCACTCAAAGCAAATCTGCCGGCCCCGGGATCCAACAAAACGAATGCACGCGCGGGCTTTTCGACCGAAGACGCCTGGATGCCGACCGCGAAGGACAAGCCTCCGGAGCTGAAGCCCGCGGATGACTCAGCGCACGTGCCGACCCGTTCAGGCGGCGGGCTCTGGGATGAAGAAGGTTAGCCGCGCGGTGGCGCGACGCGCTCTGATGGCACGAACGTCTCGACCAGCGCTGTCTTACCCTTGACCTGCACGGGAGGAGCGGCCGCGAATGCGAGTCGATTCCCGATCCGCTCGCGGGTCTCCCTCGAGACGAGGATCGCTTCGCCATGGACCTTGGTAAGTCCCTCGATTCGGGAAGCCAAGTTCACCGCGTCGCCGATCGCCGTGTACTCGAGGCGGTCTGGACTGCCAATGTCGCCAACAACGACGCTTCCGCTGTGAATGCCCACGCCAATCTGCAGAGTCGGCTCGCCGTTCGCGGCGAGTTCTGCGTTGAAGCGTTTCAGCTCTTCGATCATCTCCAGACCGCAGGTCACCGCGTGCATCGCATGGTCCTTGTCGTCCAGAGGAGCGCCGAAGTACGCCATCAATCCGTCGCCGATGAACTTGTCGAGCGTCCCGCCGTGGTGAAACACCGCGTTCACCATGCGCGAGTGGTAACGGTTGAGCAGTGCGACCACGCGATCGGGAGGAAGCTTCTCGGAGAGCGCGGTGAAGTCGCGAATGTCGGAGAAGAGGAGCGTGCACTCACGCAGCTCCGGTCCCGCAGACACCGCGCTCTGCACGCGCTCCGCGACGCTCTTGGAGAAGTAGCGCTCCAGCCGCGCCTTCTTCACCACTTCGTCGGTCACGTCTCTAATGAGGACCCGCAGGCGCGCGGTGAGGTACCAAGTGGACGCCGCAGTCGCCAGTAGCACCACCGCCGAGACGGCCTGCGCGCCGACGCCGATGCCTGACTGTCGCTGCAAGAGAACTTCAAACACGCAGGCGGAAATCGCGACCACCGTGGTCACCCAGATGTCCAGCCCGAGCGACGCCATGACCACCAGCGCGCAATAGATCCCCAAAGTGAAGCCCGCGACGCCGCCTGGAGAAGGGGAGAGCGCCATGCTCACTGACTGCATCCAGAAAACCATGGGGACGTCGATCACCGCGGGCGCCAACGCCGCCCACCGAGCGATGACCTTGAACGCCATCGACGCAGCGAAGAGCGTTGCGGTGAGCCCCCAAAAAATAACCAGAATCTCAAGGTTGACTCCCCAGTCTTTGAGCCCCTCCAAGAGGGCCTGCTGCGCGGAGACCAGCAACGCCAAGGTCACACAAAGCAGCCGAATGCCGCCGAAGATCTTCGCGCTGCGAAGACGTTCCTCAGCAAAGCGGCGCTGCGTCGATGGCTGCTCAGAGGAGGCGGTCACCATGAGGTGCGCCGATTATGGACCTCACAACGTTGCGGAGCGAACTCAGTTCCGTAACATGCGCGCGGTGACCACCGAACTTCTGTCCGTCGCCGCGCAGACCGCCTCAGAACTCTACGTCCGTCAGCAGCGAGAACTCGCCGAGCTCTTCGGCTTCGAGACCCGAAACAAGTACGCCATTTCCACACCGGACCAGCAGCAGGTCGCCTTCGCCGCCGAGCAAGAGAAGGGACTCCTTGGCGCGATCTTCCGGCAGGTGTTGGGGCACTGGCGCACCTTCGAGATCACTTTCTTCGGTCCGGACCGCCAACCGCTGTTTCGCGCCGTCCATCCGTTCCGCTTCTTCTTCCAAAGGCTGGAGGTCTACGGCACCGAAGGCCGTCCGCTGGGAGCGATTCAGCAGCGCTTTGCGTGGCTGCGAAAGTCGTTCGACGTGGAAGGACCGAACGGCCAGACGCTGTTCGTGATGCGCGCGCCGATCTTTTCAATCTGGAAGTTTCCGTTCTTCAGGGACGAGCGCGAAGTGGCGATCATCGAAAAGAAATGGTCCGGGGCGCTCAGTGAGATGTTCACGGACAAGGACAATTTCCGCGTGCGGTTCAACGCGCCGCTCTCGTTGGTGGAGCGCGTTTTGATTCTCGCCGCCGCGATCTTCGTGGACCTGCAGTACTTCGAGAGAAAGGCGTCGCAGTAGTCTTCTCACCTCGTACGGTTTCGTACAGGTGGACCGCGCGTGCCCGCGCACCGCGCCTCGTGACGACGACCGCGAGAGCCATTTCCCCTCTGAGAATGCGAGCGGACCGCCTGCGAAACGATTGAGCACGTGTGTTGCAGCGATGGTTCGCGGACCGACCACGGCTCGCTGTTCGTACCTTCGGAGTCACACATGACCGTTCTGTTCTTCGTCGGCCTCTTCGCCGGAACCCTCTACCTCTTGCTGAAGGACCACAAAGGAAACTTCCCGACTCGCTGAAATATTCTTCTCTTCTTTCAGTGATGGAGTGCCGAGTCCTTCGCTGGAACAAACATCAATTGTTTTCATCAGGAGATGCCATGAAAAACATCTTGTTCATTGGAGCGCTCGCATTATTTGTCGGCACGGGATGCGGGGCAGGTAACCTTGAAACGTCCGACGAGGAGCTGGGAGCGCTCGCCGGGGTCGAATCCAACCTCAAGCTCTCCGGTGCTCACTTCAACCTCAACATCATCGGCGTTCCCAAGGGGAAGACCACGGATATGACCGGGAGCTCCGGGCGGAGGATCTTCGTGCCGCGCGTTGGCAAGGCGCAGATCAACCTGTCTGAGGGAGAGTTCGCTGTGCTAGACGCCAACGGGACGGATGGGAGCGCGGCGTTTCAGCTCCCCAACCCCGATCCGGACAACGATGGCGTTACTCAGTACTCCGTTTATGCGCGCGCTCTCGGAAAACCTGGCGGGAGCTCATCCACCACCGCGTGCTTCACCGATACAACTGGGACCTACTGCTCGGTGCAGTCGATGGTGCTCCTCAGAACCAAGGGGGGATCCAAATTCACCAACGTGAGCAATCAGCTGCTCTACGTCTATGCAGACACGGACGGTGATGGCACGACGGAGCGCTACCCGCTGTTCTCCGATTCGCTCGCGAGCTACTACTGGTCCTACGACAACAACGGGCTGTCTCTCGCCCAGTTGCGATTCTACGAAGTCAGCACCGACGTCAACTGATCTTTGACGCCAACTGACCTTTAAGGACGCAAGGGTGGGGCGCGGGTGAGGGGGCGCCCAACCCTGCCAGACGGGGCTCCCACCCGCCTCTCCATCTTTGGGTGCCGCAGAGGGTGTACGCGTTAGGACAGGTAGGAAACGCGGCGCTTTTCTGCCTCCGTTCGCTCATGCAACCGTGCGCCGCATGAAACAGAACGCGTTGCGGTGTTTGCTGTTGGCGGTCGTGGGGTGTGGCGGCGGGACCGTGAGCTCAGACGAGCAGGCCCGCCGCGCGTATCTCGGACTGGATGTCTCGGTCGGGAAAGCCCTGCAACTTGGCTTTGACGGCTTTAACGCCGCGCAGAGCGCCAATATCCCGGCTCAGAGCAGCGTGGGCGTCAAAGCCGGAACGTTGACGGTCACAGGCCAGGTCGACCAAGGGGCCTCAGCAAACAAAGGAATGCGGTTGCGGGTAGGTATGGTGGGCTATTCCGATGGTCCGGTGACCCTGGCGGACCAGAACACGGTTGAGCTCGTCTATCAGACGCAAGCCGATCCGGCCCTTCAGCCGGCCTTGGATCTTTCGCTGCGAGACATCCCAAACGGAACCTTCTCTGGAACGCTGAAGGGCATTTTTCAGATGAGCGGTGATTTGGCGGGAGACGTGCTGCTCGATCTCACGTTTACGGGTGAGGTCGAAGATGATGGCACGGGGAAGGTCCGCAGAAAGGGAGGGAGCACGCACGTGGCAGGAACGGCGACTTCAGTGGGCGGAAGCTACACCGTCGACGTCACGCGCTAGAGCTTTGGCGCGCTGATTTGGAAGGACTGCGTGGGTACGCGGTCCGGACACTGAGTAGGCGTTGACGCGCTCGGCGCGGGTACGCAACGCTTGCGCTTCCGTCTCCCATACCAAAGGGAACCATGCGAGCCCACACCTCTCTGCCTCTCATCGCAGCGCTGTCCTTCGGCGTGCTGAGCAACGCCTGTCAGTGTGGCGATCCACCCCCTCCAAGCGATCTCGATTCGGGCAATGCTGAAGACACGGACAGCGGGACGTTCACGACGGACGCGGCGGTCTACGTGGAAGCCGACGGTGGTCTGTGTCTTGGCGCGAGCCAGGTTTGCGGCGCCAACAGCGCGCCTTGTTGTTTTGGCAGCTGTGACAATGGCCTGTGCAAGTCGCTCTGCGGCGGCCCCGGTGAGAGCTGTTCACTGGGTTCGTGCTGCGGTGGCGTGCAGTGCACCAACAGCGTCTGCTCCGGCCCCAAGTGCGTGGACACCGGCGGTGCCTGCGCGATGGCCAGCCAATGCTGTACCGGTCTGTGCGGCGGCGACGGAAAGTGTGCGGCCATTCCAGGCGGCGGGACTTGCAAGGTGCTGGGCACCACCTGCTCCGGCGGCCCTGAGTGTTGCTCGTCCCTCTGCCGGTTGGGCGCGTGCGCCATGGCTGCGTCGTGCAGGGCGTACAACGAGGTCTGCTCGAAAGGCTCAGACTGTTGTTCCGGCCTCTGTTCGGGCCAAGACGGTGGATCCGGTTACTGCATCACTCCCACTGGCGGACCCGGCTGCGATCAAGCCGGCGTTCCCTGCGGCTCGGGCGGAGGCTGCTGCAGCCGTGTCTGCGCGGATCTCGGTGCGGGCGCCACCGTCTGCCAACCGGTGACCGGTTGTCGGGTCGCAGGCGACTACTGTCCCAACAGCGCCGCCTGCTGCGGGGCCCAGTCAAACGCCGTGACGTGCAGCAATGAGCTCAAGTGTGGCAACGGCATCATGTGCCGTGCTCCCGGAACCATCTGCGGCAAGCCGGTGGGGCTCGACGGCGGCCAGGTGCGCTTCCCCGACGGCGGGCTCTTCACCGTGAACAACGAGACCAACTGTTGCGACGGCTACAAGGTCATGGGAGACGAGCAGACCTGTCGCCTGGACACGTCGGGCGTCCCCCGCTGCTTCGGCGGTGGCTCTGCGAGCTGTCCTTTTGGCTACACCGGGGAGGCGGGATGCTGCATCGCGCTGGCCAATCCGTGCGACTTCAAGGATGCCTGTTGTGACGGCGCGCTCTGTCTTGCCGGCACCGACGGCGGACGCGTTTGCACGAAGCCCACCTGTGGAGGCATTGGCACCACTTGCACGGACAGCTCCACTTGCTGCGCGGGCACGCAGTGCTTGAGCACGGGCGAGCTGTCACCGAAGGCCTGTCAAATTCCTCCGGTAGCCAGCATGCCGGATGCTGGTGTGTGCAAGGCCAACGGTGGCGCTTGCACCGGCGGCGCTCAGTGCTGCTCCGGGATCTGCAGCTCCGGCACGTGTCAGCCGGCAGCGGTTTGTCAGGGCTCGGGCGGGGCCTGCTCCGGATCCGCGGACTGCTGCGTGGGCTTGAGCTGCCAGATTCCTTCCGGCGCCACGATCGGCACCTGCGCGACGGGGGCCACCTGCTCGGGCTACGGCCAGACCTGCTCACCGAATACGCCTTGCTGCTCCGGCGGCGTGTGCCGAAACACGGTTGGTCAGGTCTGCGACGGCACGACGGCGTGCACCTGCCAGGTGGTGATCAATTAGGCGAGATGTCTCAGGAGAAATCGGGCCTGGAGCGCAAGCCGCCGGCTGTGGTGGGCGACACGACCGGCGCGCCCCAGATCACAAGGACGCGGATCGCTCGGGCGAAGCGCGTCTGTACCTCGCTTGCGCTGGACTCTGCTGAAACCGTAGGGTCCGCGCTGCTCTGAGTTACGACTGGAAATCGCTCCGTCTCCCGTGGAAACCGCTCGCTATGGGTGCGGGGCTCGGCGTGTTGTTCTTCGTGGTTGAAGCCGCGGCGCTCTGGCGTTCGGGTGTGGCAGGCATCGATCTGAGCAGCGTCGACGACGCAGCGTCCGCGGTGTTCAAAGCCATTCGTCCCGTGCTGGGCGGTCTGCTGGCTCGCGTCTGCTTCCTTTATTGCACCGCCGGTGCCGGGCTCGCGCTGCTCTCGCTCTTCCTCTCGGGAAAGCGCTGGCTCGTGAGTTGGTTCGCCTTCTTGGCGTTGATCGCGGCCGGCCACGCGGTCACACGTCCCGCGCTCTTCGACGACGTCCCTGTGCTGCGAGGGGTACTCTCGATCCTGACCCACCGCGGCGAGCTGTGGCATGTCTACGCGCTCTTGGTCGTCTGGCTGATCATCGCGACCCGCAGACGGCCGGTTCCCAGCGCCGCGGTGGGGCTCGCGTGCATTCTGACGGTCAATTCGATTGCACCTCCGATCACGCCTCGCGGGTTGGTGCTGGTTATCGGCATCGATGCCTTTCGTCCGGATCGACTGACTCAGAACGGGAGCGCGCGGCTGGTGGCGCCGAACCTAGAGCGGTTTCTCCAAGACGCCACGCTCTTCGATCGCGCTTACACGCCCATTGGACAGACAGAGCCCGCGTGGCGATCGCTGCTCACGGCGCGGTGGCCGCATCGCACAGGGGTGCGTTATCCGCTGACGCCGCGGTCGCGCGTGCAGACTCTGCCGACGCTCCCCGAAGCCTTGAATGGCGCCGGGGTCAGCACCGCCTTCTTCACCGACTGCTCGCGCTTCAATTTCCAGGGGCCCGAGTCAGGGTTTCAGCAGCGCGTTCAACCCCCGAGGGGTGCTCTAAACTTCGCGCTGGAAAAGATGCGCTTTCGAGGCGTGGGTCTCTTCGCAGACAACGCCCTCGGCGCTTGGTGGTTGCCGGAGATGATCGACAACCGCGCGTTGGCCGGCATCTACGATCCCATGGGCTACGCGGATCGACTCGCGAGAAAGGTGGTGGACTACGCGCGCAACGGTCCCGCCTTTGTGGCCTTCCACGCGACCGCCGCGCACTTTCCGGGCGATCCCGTCTACC
>JBQTKE010000327.1:0-5528 GCA_052386435.1 Myxococcaceae bacterium | reverse complement strand
GCGCGCGGGCAGACTCAAGCCGCTCGCTCACTTCTCTTCGTCCCACTCTTGACGACGCTCTGCCCCCCGTGGAGCAGGCTGGTTGTCAGATTCGCCGCATCAGCCGGTGTGGGCTTTTACGTCGTCGCGGATCTGAGCTCCCAGCCCATCCACGTCGTCGCGCGTGAGCGCGAACGCTCTGAGCACATCGTCCATCTGTTCCGCGCGCTCCACGGCCAGGCACGCGCTCCCCGCCGCGGCACGGGCTTGCTCATCATCGCCGAAACGATCCACCTGCAGACTCCAACTTCCGTCGGGCCACAGCTCGAAGGGATAGAGCCGGCACGCGGTGGGGCGAAGCTCCGCAGGCAACGTGCACCCGGCGTCGCGCTTCAGGAAGACACACGCGCCCGCACGGCGCTGCAAGGTCCAGCGCGCAGGGCGGTGACGAAAATAGCCCGCGTAGAGAGGACGCCGTGCTTCATAGGCGTGGGCTTCTTCTTCCGTGAGCCATTCCACTTCAGCGAAACGACGCGGAGCGAGCCGTGCGTACGCGGAGATCCTCTCAATGTCCGCGGAGGTCAGCGTCGCCAGCTGCTCCCCTTCCCCGACTTCGCAGCACGAGGCCCCAAGAACCTTGGGGCACTGCGCGCACGGTGACTCCGTCACCACGTCTTGCCGAACACGGCGTAGAGACCGCGCATCATCTCCAGGCTGCGCACGGTGTCGCGGGTCTTGGCTTCCCACTGCGCGGCGGTGAGGCCATCCACCGGCATGCCGGAGATCTTCGCCGTGTCCCACTTGGTCTTGTACGCGGTCGCCGCTTCGACGAGCGCGGGCGCCGCGGGCTGCGTCGTGGCGGTGTTGCTCTTCAGCGCCGCGTAGGAGTAGCCACCTCCGAACGGATCGTTGAACGAGACGACGGTGTAGCCCGTGGACGCGGTCAGACTCTCGCCGGAGCCCAGCCGGAAGACCTGGTTCTGGCTGGCGAAGTCCTGGTTGAAGTTCTCCGTGAAGAAGCTCATGCCGTAGAGCTCCGCGTAGAAGCGGGTGCCCCACGTCGGAGAGGGCTCAACAGTCTCGCCCAAGACAGAAGCGGACGCGGGCGGGTAGTTGAACCCGGTGATGTAGTCGTCCGCACGAGCGAGCACCGGGGGAGAAACGGTCGCGGTGCCATCGCCGTTCTTCACCAGCGTCCCCGCGTAGCTGCCGTTGTTCTGTGTCCACACGCCCGAGTACGTGCGCGAGAGCTCTTTGGGGAACGTGATGTAGTACGGCAGCGAATAACGAAGCGCGTCCGAGCCGCGGTCCACGCCCAAGAAATTCGTCTCGCTCTGGGTGATCGCCGCCATTGCCGCGTATTGATCCCAGAAGTGCCCGACCTCGGTCACGCGCGTGAACGCGTCGAAGCCGTTGGGATCAAACTGCGTGTACATGCTGCGCGCGGTGCCACGCGGCACGTAGGCCATGTCGTTGAAGCCGTTGCTCAGCACCGTCGTCCGCAGCGACGCTTCCGCGCTGGTGCTCAACCGCGAGCCATCCGCCTTGTTCTGCGGCAGCAGCGTCCACGTGCCCGAGGCGTTGCGGCCGTAGTAGCCGGACGCGGGCGTGGAGAGCGTCTGCAGCATCAGGTTGAGTCCGTCGAACACCGCCATGGTCCAGTAGTTCTGAACCAGCGGGTCGCCCACGCCGAAGAACTCTTCCATCTGCTCGGTGCTGACCTTGTACGCGTCTTGGTAAAAGAAGATGCTGAACAGCCAGTGCTGGTACACATTGGGCAGGTTCGCCATCAGCCGGCTGTAGTTCCGCTGCAGGACTTGGTCCGGACCGAATGTGAAGCGGTCGCGCTTGAAGTTGTTGAAGACGTAGTAGTTCTTGTATCGGCTGACCCAGTCCTGGTTGATCTCGTAATAGTCCGCGCCCATGTCCCAGAGGTTGCAGGCGAGGTTGCCGCCCACTTCCTGGTCAGAGCAGTACATGTACGGGACCTCGATGGGCGTGCCGCGCGGGACGATCGCCTTGGCGCGCTCCCAATCCACCTCGCTGAAGCTGCCCACGGAGAGGTTCCAGTTTTTCAAATTTTCTTCGAGCTTGGCGTAGACCGTCTGCATCTCGCTCCACTTCTTGAAGCCGCGCGTGCCCATGCGCGCGATGCCTTGATCCAGCGCGCTCTCCATCGGTTGATTCGATTCCGCGAAGTGGAACGGCAGCGTCGTGTAATGGAAGCGATCTGAATAGAACGGCGAGCTGGGGTTGTAGTGCTCCACGTGCGCGAGCGGGATCTCCACATGCGCGCCACGCACCACCATGGTCTTCGCCGGGTTGTCCGTCTCCATCGGGTTGTTGGTCGTACCGTAGTCGCTGCGGGCCTCTTTAAAGACCTCGACCCAGCCGGGCTCGCCACCACCGGAGTACGCGAAGAGGATCGCCGCTTCGTCGTACTTGCCGATGCCATGAACGTCCGCGTTCATGCGAGCGCCGTAGTCCATGATCGACGAGTACTGGTATTCGCGCATGCGCCCGTTGATCTGCGCGGCGTTCTGCTGCGCGGCGTCCATGAGGTTCTGCGGTGACGTCGGGATCACCCGCTTGCCCGCGACAGTCACTCCGATGGTCTGCTTGCGCAGATCCCAGTAACCGTCCTTGAAGTTCATCGCGTCGAACGAGCCCTGGAAGTTGTGGGTGAGGCCCAAGGTGTGCCCGACCTCGTGCTCCGCGACGCCGCGGAAGCCGAGCAGCCGCAGCTCGTTCCAGATCTCCTTCTTCGCCAGCGTGCGGGCCTCAGCAGCGGTGCACGAGCTCTTCGCTGCGCACGCGTCGTTGCCCTGCGCCTGCAGCTGGGTCATCCGCGTGGTGAGCTTGTCCTTGAGCGCGATGGCGAGGCCATACCAGGCGTCGTCCGCGAATTCGGCCATATAAATGTTGTTCTTGCTGGCGAACTTGAGCCGCGCTTGAAAGAGGCGATCCAGCTCATCCGTGCGCAGCATGGTCCGCCGCGCGACGGACCGGTAGAAGGCAGGATCCGAGGAGAGCTTCGCGCGGTAGCTGCTTCCCGGCGCCATCGCCATCACGTAGGCGCGAACCTCCGGTTGATCGATCAGCTCGGTCTCCAGCTGCGGGTTCTGGGAGATGAGCTGATCCACCACCGCGCGGCGGTTCTGCGTGCGCAGCGGGAGCGTCTTCTGCTTCTTGTACGCATCCATCTGGCTGCGCAGCGATCCGGAGAGGTGCGCGAACGAGGCCTGCATGCGCTGCGGCTCCGCGACGAGTCCCTGCTGCGTGGATTGCCACGGGCCGGATGCGGGGCGACGCGGGTCGGTGGGCGAGAGGTTCTTGAGCACGTCCGCGGAGATGTTCGCGCCAGAGGCGAGGACTTGGAGCGAGCAGCTCACGGGATCCGCTTGGCTCTCGCAGTCCCCAATGGTTCCGGTCAGCGCCTCAATCACCTGCTGCGCATCACCGGCCCAGGCGTCCATGCCCGCGCCGTAGAGGAACGCCCCCGCCTGAACAATCTCGCCCGTCTCCGGATCCGAGCCGCTCGGGCCGTAACCCAAGGGACCCGCCATCTGCGGCTTGTCGACCCACGCGAGTTGGTTGTAGCGAAGGTCGCCGAGCCGCGGTGTGGTGCCAGGCTGACCGCAAACCGCGGGCGCCCCTTCAGGCACCGGCGTCTCGCAGAGGTAGAACATCTGCGGCGCTTGGTCGATGGCGATGCCGCGGGGAACCGCGACGGCGCGACGGAAGGCGTGATCCCACGACCCTTGGATCTGAGTCGCCGCGGGGAGCAGCGCCTTCGGGAAGTTCGGCGTGAGGTGATAGACGATGGGGCGCACCTCGCGCTTTTCAACGGCGATGACTTTGCCGTCCGCGTCGTGCGCGCGCTTCCAGATGTTGTGCCGGTTGGCGTACGGCGAACGACCCGTCTCGGTGATGCCGCGATTTCTGTCGTACGAGAGACGCTCGTCGCGGAAGTAGCCAAACTTGGTGGCCATCTTGTCGGTGTAGAGCAGCGGCTCGTAGTCGCTGACCCTGTTCTCGTCCACGCGCAGGAACGACCAACGCGTCTTCACCAGCGCGCTCTCGCAGTCCATGCGCGGATCGAAGAGGCAGTACGGAATCTGTCCGTACGCGCCGTACTCCTGCTTCTGCGGCTCCCAGACGGCGCGAACCGTGAAGTCGAAGTAGTAGAGCTGCGGCTTGCCGTCGACGTGCTGGTAGGCGCTGAGGAAACCTTCGTCGCCCGGGTTTTGATCCACCGGGGTGGTGTACGCGCCCCAGCTCTTTCCCACAGTCGTGGGGTCGGCCGTTCCCAAGAAGCTGTAGGCGTCGTTCTGGCCCCAGTTCACGCGCATGAATTCGCGCTCGTACCAGGGGCGGTCAGACATGTTCTCTTCGAGGACATTGCTCTGCTCCCCGGTGGACGCGTTGTAGACGCGTTGGCGATCGAAGTGACTCTCAATGGGGTACGCGGCGATCACCGCGCCTCGGTACGGCTTGCCGTCGATGTAGACGGTCTTGCCGATCCTGGAGTTGACCTTGTCGACGAGCGGGTCGGTGCCGGGAAGCCACTCGTAGGTGCGGTACGCGACCAGGTGCTTCTCTTGAGCTTCGAAGCGCACCTTGTCGAGCCGGCCCTGCAGACCTTCGAACGCGATCGCCGTGGTCGCGGGAACTTCAACGACGGTGTCCTGGACGTACCAGGTCGCATCGGTGAGCTCTGACTTCTTCACGAAGTTGGGCTGGGTGCGGTCCAGCGTGCTCGGGCTCTGCGCGCAAGCACCCAGCAGCGCGGCGGCGGCGACCAGCGAGATCCAACCCATCTGACGGACAGTGAGGTTTGTCATGGGTGTCATTCCTTTAGAACGGGTGCCCGTAGATGGCGTACATGCCGCGCATCAGGTCCAGGTCGCGAATGCTGTTGCGGAAGTATTCGGTCCACTCTTTGCGCTTCGCTTCCAGTCGCGCGGGGTTGGTCCATTCTTCCTGCGGTAAGTCGAGCCGAGGATCGTTGACGACGTCGAGGGCGCTCTTCGCCTGCGCCATCATCCGCAGCGCGGGCGTGCGCTGCGCGGGGAGCGCGCCGTCCTTCTCCACCGCCGCGTAGATCGAGCCCGTGGTGAAGTCTTCGATTTGAACCGAGTGGTAGCCGGGTGTGATGGTGATCTGCTCGCCGCCGCCCAACTTGAAGATCTGGTTCTGCTTCGCGTACTCGACGTCGTAGTTGACGCTGAACAGCGCCATGCCCAGGTACAGCGCGTAGATGCGGCTGGTCCACGTGACTTGGATGTTCGCGGGCGCGCTGGAGGTGTTGGTGAGATCCGGCACCTCCGGTTTCGGGTAGTCGAAGCCAGAGATGTACGACGTTCCCGCAACCTTCGTCTGGAACTGCAGCGCCGGAGAGTCGGTGATGTTCCCGGTGCTGTCCTTGGAGAAGAACATCGTCGGGCGGAACTTCGGCTCATCGCTGGACCAGATGGCGCCGAACATGTCGCCCAGCTCCTGCTTGAAGATGAGGTAGTAGGGAATCGCGTAGCGGTTCTCGTCCGCGT
>JBQTKE010000326.1:0-7265 GCA_052386435.1 Myxococcaceae bacterium | reverse complement strand
GCGCGCGCCTCATCGAGGCGACCGAGCTCGAACGCAGCGAGGGCAGCCACCATGCTCTCGGTCGGACTGATTTGGTGGATGTACAGCGCGGCATCCAGAGCGTTCTGCCAGTTTCCGAGGTTCAGGTGCGCGGAGGCGCGGTGGGCGGCGGCGGTGATCGCGTCGTGGCACTCCTTCTCGAGCCTGTCGCAGGCCGCGAGCGCGTCCTCGTAGCGGCCGAGCTGGTTCAACGTGAGCGCGAGGTTCCGGAGCCCTCGGATGAAGGGGCGGGTGTCGTGGTCACTCCACCAGCGGTCTTTGGCGATGCGCTTTGGGAACAGCCGACGGCCAACCTCCATCGTCTTCTCGAAATGGGCGATGGCGTCCTCGAGTCGCTCTTCGTTCAACGCGATGAGCCCCAGGTAATTGTGCCCATCTGCGTAGTTCTGGAAGGTCTCGGAGAGGAGCTTGAAAGCAACCTTCGCGCGCTCGTACTCCCCTCGCGCGTAGTAGCCGGTGGCGTGCTCCTCAACATCGGGGGGGATGCCCATGTCGCGGGAGGCGAAGCGCCAGTAGAAGTCGTTGTCGCCGTTCCACTTGTTGGGCTCTGCTGCTGGCGCCGCGAGCCGCCAATTGATCAGCTCCCGCACATACTCGAGCTCTGCGCGATGCGCGGCGAGGAGCTCTGAGGACGAGGTGAGGTGCTGCGGGTCCGTCAGCATCACCTGCTTCGCGAAGCGCATGAGATCCTCCCGAAACCGGCCGCGAAGGCGGGTGCTCTTGTAGTCGTATAGGTCGGCTTTGGCGGCGGCCTGAATGAGATCCACCCCGCGGCGGTTTGGAGATCCACTCGCGCGGCGTGACCGCCGCGCTGCGCCGCGATAGCGGCGCGGAGAACTCGCGGCAGCGGCGCACTCCGAACACGTTCGGAGAATGAAGCCTAGGAAGACGTCGCGCCGCCGGTGCTGTGAGTGCCGCGGTTGGTACACGCCGAAGCGCTCAGCCGCGAAGACGCAGGTGACCTGTGGCAGCGAGTGCCGCCAACTGCGGCGCAGCAAGCACGAGCGGAAGCGCAGAGCGGCGGATGTTGCTGCCGGGCGTGCTGACGAGCGGCAACGGGCATCCGCGGGCGCAAGCCCGCCGATGTCACGGGCCGGCCTCTCCGCGGAAGCGACCGTGGTGATTGAGGAAATCGTCGCGGCGCTGGGACACGCGCAGCGGGCGTCACGGGCCGGCCTCCGGCGCCAGCTCCGCCGGCTTTCACTCGGAAAACCGGCGTCGGCAGTCCAGAAAACTGGGCCATGAATACGCGATGTCACGGGCCAGCCTCGAGCCGCAGCTGCCTGGAATTGCAGCGGAAATCGGCTCGATTCTGGGACAGCCGTCACGGGCCGGTCTGGCCCGGCGCAAGAAGACTCGGGCACCGTGGCCTCCATGACGAGCGAGACGACATCGCGCATCGAGCTCATCCCGGCGGACGTCGGAGAGGCGCTTCGCGCCGTGCGGCTGTGCGCGCCAGAGGCGGAGCGTCAGATGCAGCTGTCGCTGTCGCGGCTGGGTCAGCTGACGGCGGTGCAGGTGTACGAGGCCGATGGGAGGCTCGAGCTGATCGACGGATTCAAGCGGCTGTATGCCGCGCGCGCGCTGTCGTGGCCCAGTCTGCGCGCGGAGCTCCGGGGAGAAGCAACGGCGTGGACACATAACGAAGATGGGCAATTCGAGAATGCGGCGGCTGCTGGTGCAGGTGGCGCTGTCGACAATGCGATTGAGAAAAGAGTCTACGCGGCACCTTTGGGAGTGGGCGGAGCGACTGGAGAAGAGGCGTGGAAGGAAGGTGGCAGCGGTCGCGCTCGCGAGGAAGGTGGCGGGAATTTTGTACGCAAGCGGGAGTACCCCGGCATCGAAGTGCGCCCGCTGAAGTTCGGTGCCGCAGAGCTGCAGACGAGCCACTGGCGCTTTCTAATGGGCGCGGTTGGCAGCCAGGCCACATACATCCGCCAACTCAACCGCGTGATGAAGTCGCTCCGGGAAGATCTCACGCTTGAAGGGTTGAAGCAGGGGGTTGAGGCCTCGTCGCTGCCCGACCACCTGAAGAGCATGGCGAGGATGCGGCTCGAGCTCGCGAGCGAGTACATCGACGACGCGATTCGCCTAAAGGACGAGATTCGGCCCGGCCGCCTCATCATCGTCGACCTCCGCGACGAGTTCATTGAGAAGGACGAAGCCCTCGGTCTCTTCGTCGTGCTCCTCCAGCTCTTCGCCGACGCTAAGTACCGTGACGCGAGGGGCGCGGAGCACTCGTTCAACAAGCTCGTCGTCTTCGACGAGGCTCACAAGTACATCGAAAGCCCCGACCTCGTGGCGGGGCTCATCGAGGTTGTGCGCGAGATGCGCCACAAAGGCACGAGCATCATGGTGGCGAGTCAGGACCCGCCGTCGGTGCCCATTGCGCTCATCGAGCTTTCGAGCCAAGTCATCCTCCATAAGTTCAACTCGCCTGCCTGGCTCAAGCACATCCAGAAGGCGAATGCCGCGCTTGGCTCGCTGACGCCGGAGAAGATGGCGAACCTCCGCCCGGGGGAGGCCTTCATCTGGTCCAGCAAGGCTACCGATGATGCGTTCATGAAGGGCGCGGTGAAGATCCGCTGCCGTCCACGGTGACCCGTCACGGAGGGGCCACGGCCAGCAAGTCCGCCCGCGCCCAGTCGGGGTTTGCCCTGCTGCGGCGTCACGCAGAAACGGCCCCCCTTTGCCGTGAGCTGCTCGACGAAGCGTCCCGAGTCGCGCGGCGTTGGGTGGTCGTAAAGGCCGCACCGAATTCAGGGGATCTCCATCGATTGGGAATGGCGATGCTGCCCTTCCGACGTCACGCCGATCTTCGGTTCGGACGTCTCTCCGGACGGACCCGCTGAAGCGGGCGTCGCGTTCTAACCCGCTCCCACCCAGAAGCCGGACCCGTCGGATGTGCTTCTCACCCAGCTAAACCCCCTCTGAAATTCACTGAGCAGCGCCGCAGGTGATCCAGTGCAGGAAGAGCGCGCGTTCTTCGAGCGAGAGCGGGATCCCGGATTCTGGTGGCGGCATGTCACAGCTGCGAATGAGATCCCTCAAGGAGTCCTGCCAATCGGCAACACTGTGGTAGTCGCTGAGCGGCCACGGCGCGCCCACCTCGCCGGTGTGACACACCGAGCAGCGTTCGCTGATCAACGGCGCGAGATCCGCGTAGCGAACGGGCGGGTTCGGGCACTCGGTGGGCATTGTGACTGGGCAGTATTCTGGTTTCTTTCGGGAACACCGCGCCATCCGGATTGCCGATAAGTCTGCTGCCACCCGTGACGGGCTTTTGATCACAGCCGGCAAGCGCCAGACTTTGAAGAAACGAGGAGACCGAGCAGGGTGCGGCGCATGGAGGACGCCCACTCTAGCGTGAGAGCCCTCACCGCCGGCAAGGCGTAGGGAAATTGGGCCCCCCATCCCTGGGTTTTGGGCTAAGGCGGCGTTTCATCTCCAGGAGCGGACAGACCATGAAACCGATCGCCGTAGCCCTCACCCTTACTGGACTCCTCGCGTCGGCCGCGGCCTTCGCTCACGTGGCAATCAAATCCGGACCTGGCTTTGCGGGTGAGTCGCAAGAGATCGCCTTCGACGTTGGCCACGGCTGCCAAATGCTCGACACGTATTCCATCCGCGCGGAGATTCCTGCCGGGATGACGTCGGTGCGGCCGATGACCAGCAACTTTGGCAAGACTGTGGTGGAAAAAAACGCCGCCGGGGATGTCGTCGCGGTGACCTGGCAGAAGTCGGACGCGGACCTCACGGAGACGGATTCCCAGTTCTACAAATTGGTGGTGCGGGTTCGCGTTCCCAACAAGCCCTTCACCGTCGTCTACATGCCTGTTCACCAGGTCTGCAAAGGCACCGATGGTGGAACCCTCACCAGCGAATGGACCGCGATGGGGTCCGCTTCAGATGGCGGCGAAACGGAGGAACCCGCGCCCGCGCTGCTGATCCTTCCTTCCCGCGTGAAGGGTTGGAACAAGTACATGGTTCCGCAGGAGATCACGGATCTGAAGCTGTTCTTCGGTGATGCGCAGATCATCTGGAAGGGCAACGCGGGCTACAGCGCCAACCCCAACACCGCCGCGTTGATCACCACCACGGAAGGTGTCTCCACGCTGACCTCGTTGCAGGCGAACGATGAAGTCTGGGTGAAGTACTGATGCGCGGGCTTCCCCTCGCAGTGCTTGGCCTCGTCGTGGCGCTGGGCCTCATTGGCTGCAAGGGCGCGCCGCCCAGCAACACCGTGGCGACGTGCGCCGATTCGCCCAACGCTTTGAGCGGGCCGGTGAACGGTCACCTGCCGTGCGAGTTGCTGCCGCCCGGCTTCACCAAGTAGCGCAGCTTCTCGTTCTCCGCCTTGAGGGCTGCGTTCTCCGACTCGAGCGCAGCCACTCGCGCCTGCACGCGTTCCAGAGCGCTCCGGGTTTCGACAAGCTGTTGAAGCGGAGGCGTGCTCGGCGAGGCCCTCGACGAGCTCGACGAACTGCACCCCGCGGAAGGCGTCGCGCACCTCTGCGTTCGGCTCGCCGGTGCGACCCTTCGTGTATTCGACCACCACCTCGCGCTCGATCTTCTGACCGCGCAGCTTGAACGCCGGAGCGTCGAAGCTGAAGCTCACCTTCGCGAGCACCCGCCGCCCCACGCCCGCTGGCGGCGCGATCAACGAAAGCAGATACGCATACTGCACGTCGCGCTCGACGTTTCCGAGCGAGAGCTTCGCCGCCTTCGGGTCGGGCTCGAGCTTTCCCAGCACCGCCTGCTCGGGGCTCACTTTGTACGCGGTGCCTGCCCGCATGGTTGGAAGCTTCGCTACGGGAAGGGTGCACGGAAGCGCAGGCGTACCTTGGGCTCCATGCTCTGCCCCCGCGTTGGGCAAAAGCCGCAGGGAACGCGATATTGCGACCGCTGACAGGAGCCGCGTTTCTTGACGAGGCCAGACGGGCAGAACAGGTGCGCTCTGTGCTCGGTGAGCCAAAGACGAAAGCGCCCGGACGTTGGAGCTACCTGCGCGAAGGCAAGGAGACCATCAACAACGAGGCGTTCGATCTGATGGAACAGGTCGAGGTGCGCTTCCTGGACGATCAGATTGCCGCGATTGAAGTCTTCGAGACAGAGACGAATTGATCAGGAGCGCGGCACATGGCGGCGGACCCGAACCTCGACGAGGTACTCGCTCGTTGGCGAAAACACGCGACTCAGCTCGCTGCCTCCATGAGATCCGACCCCGCGCTGGCCAACGAAGCAGCAAGCCTTGTGGCGATCCGTTCCCAGGGCGGCGGAGGGGTTTTGATGCCTCCGACAACTGGACCGTCTCTGTCATGCCGACTTTTCTGCCATTCACCCATCGCCCCAAGTCCCTTTGCCCTCGCGCGCTGCCACCGCCAGACGCCCTCGCATAATCTCCGCTGGGCCGCGCGGAGCAATTGGGGCTTCTTCATCACCCAGCCACGCCACCGCAGCTGCCCTGGCAGCGACAGGGTCCACTGCCGGTAGCCCACTGGGGGCAGCACCTCCTCGCAGTGCGCCGCCGTCTCATGCGCCCGGCGCGTGGACCCTCGCCTTCCTCGTCGAAGCGCGCGCCCTGCACGGAGCGCAGCTCACCTTCACGCCGCATTTCGATACGCTGGCGGGACCGGATCAGCTGAAAATCAACCTGCTCGCAGGCAAGAGCGTGAACGACCTCACGAGCGGTTGGGACGCGCAACTGACTGCCTTTCGTCAGCAGCGCGCCCAGTACTTGCTGTATCCGAACGACTGAGCTCGGTCCGACGGGTGTTAAAGCCCAACGACAGAGAGCCCATGGGTGAGAGCGGCCAGGCCCAGCTCCGGGTCATGGGTTGCCAGAGTCAGCGTTACTCCCGCGCGCTCTTTCCAAGTCAGCGCCGTCGCCAAGTGCAGCGCGTCCAAGGTTCCGAGCGGTCCCGCCAACTGACCTGCTCGACTGACGATGGATGGCTCGAGCTCGATGCGAGTGAACATCTCGAGCGCTTGGTGCAACCTCACGCGCGCCTCGTTGGCTTGCGTATCGGAGAGCGGTTTCCGGCGCGGGTGAGTGCCCCTTCGCATCGCTCGGTCGATGGCGCGAAGGCCTTCCACCTCCACCAGCGTGCTCATCACGGGTTCTTCGAAAGCGTCCCACTCAGAGATCTGATTGGGCTCATCCAGCACCACACGGAGCAACACCGAGGCATCGACGTACACATGCTTCATCGCTTCCGACGCTCTTCCAGCAACAGCTCAAGGCTGTCCGTTTTGCCTCGGCTCTCGCGCGGCAACTTGACTGAGTTCCAGGGCCGCGTGGGAGGCCGCACTCGAAGCGGCGAGGAATCGTCCGCGTGAGGAACCAGGTCCGCCACCGGCCGGCCGTAGGCGGTCACGACCACGGTCCGGCCACTTTCTGCGCTTCTGACGTATTCCGAAAGACGGGATTTGAACTCGGCCACCTGAACGCGAATCTCGCCCCGCGCGGGTGCCTTCGTTCTCTTCACTCGGGACATGACCTAATTATGACCAACAATGGTCAATCAGTGCAAATGTCGATCTTCCGCAGAAGCCGGGCTCGGGTCACCGGCGTCCCCCCCGTACTTGTACCCAAGGAAATAACTTTGGCGTGATGCAGGCTGGAACTGCCGGTTTCTTATGACCGATTAATGAAGAAAACTTTGTCCTCGATAACAGTGCCATCGGACAACGCCAGGTTGAGGCTCATCTTCAAGCACGCACTCATTGAGGGTGGGCAGTCGCTGAAGAGGTATTGAATCCGCAGGGAGCCGGCCTTCGAACATGACTTTCTGGTGAAGGTCCCGGCGTTCCATTCGCCCACAACCGCGTAGAGACCCGAGCGATCGGTCATATTCGGTTCCGCATCGCTTCGACACCCACCGCCGGAAGAGATGTCGCTGAAAGCTCGGGTAGAGTCGTACGTGTGGTATGGGACAGCCGCTCCGGACATATACCCAGAGATGTGAAGGGCAAGTCCCACCCCCACAGGAGCTGCTGAGGCAGAAACCCAAGCATCCGCCGCGCTCTGCGAGAGACTGGTCACCAAAAGCCTCAAGGACTCACCGGAGCTAATCGCCTTCTTGCCCGCGCTGTCATTCAGAAGCGCCTCCACTTTCTCGTTCTTCGGCAGCTACCGTTCCGGCAAGTGTGACCGACAAGGTTGAGTGCGCCGCGTAAACGTCTCCCGGTGGAACACCTACCAGGAGGAGCACGCGTGATGGTCG
>JBQTKE010000325.1:0-3024 GCA_052386435.1 Myxococcaceae bacterium | reverse complement strand
GTGGCAAGTCCACACGTCAATGCCGAAGGTTCTTCTCTGAAGCGAGGCCCAGTCCAGCCTTGGGGGACGGAGCAGGCTCACGCGCTCACGGCTCGTTCTCAAGACGGGAGTCGCAAGGAGCGCTGGCTGCTTGAGGACAAACCGCACGGTACAGCGCCGTTCCCTCCGGCTCCCGCGGCCGGTACCCACCCTTGCATTCCCCCATCCCCGCCCTCGCCACCCGTCTGACGAGGACACCCTACCGTTACGCTCCGACACCACCCTCCGCTCGTCGGATTTGATGGCCTGCACGACTCCCGCCAAGCCGGACAAATCGACATCGACAACGAAGCGCCCCGCAGCGGCTGTGGCGGCGTGAGGGGGAAGGATATGCGCGTAGAAACTCTGGAGGCGTACAACATCGCCTCCGACATCCTTGGCATCTGGCGCCAGACCGTCGGAGCCGAACTCCTTCCAGTTCAGGAACGAGCTGTGAAGGAGTTCGGGCTGTTCGCCGACGGAAACCTGATCGTCTTCTCGCCGACCTCGTCGGGGAAGACGTTCGTTGGCGAGATGGCGGCGGTGAAGGCTGCGCGCGAAAACACGAAGGTCTTCTACCTCGTGCCCCAGAAGGCGCTTGCTGACAAGAAGTTTCAGGAGTTCCGGGAACGGTACAGCAAGGCTGGCATCAAGGTGGTCGTGTCTTCGCGCGATCACCGCGAATTCGACGAGGACATCGAACGGCGTGACTTTCAGATCGCCGTCGTTGTGTTCGAGAAGATGCAGGCGCTCCTGGTGAACAAGCCTCAGCTCATGGAGTCCGTCGGCCTCGTGGTCGTCGATGAGCACCAGATCACCAGGGATGATCGGAGGTCGGCGTTCAGGTTCGATCGGCGATGCATTCGGGAAAGGTTCTCGCCCCGCGAGAACAGGTTCGGGGTTTGGCTGTGGCTCGCCGGTGATACTTGGGTGACCTTCGGGGCCTGCCTGCGCCCCGTCAGTTTTCCTTGTAATCCTTTGATTCTTTACGGCGTCCGTTTGGGGGCGGTGATGGCTCGCGACTTCAAGTCGAATCACCCTTGAGGAGCGGAGCACTGCGCCTAAGGTGCTGACTCATCGCAGGAGCGAAGAGCATGTACTTTTCGACGAAGCTCAACACTCGATGGTTCGGCGCCCTTTTTATTGCGGCGCAGCTTTCAGGCTCGACCGCGTTCGCAGCAACCGAGGATCACGCTCAGGCGTGGCTGCAGGCCAACCTGTTTGGCCGCTTTACGCCGAAGCTTCGCTATTTCGCCGAAGCGCAACCCCGCTTCGACCTCGGGCGAGTTGAATTCGAACGAATCCTCCTGCGCACGGCGATCGGCTACCAGCTGCCAGCGGGCTTCTCCGTCTGGCTCGGATACGGGTGGACGCCACTGGTCACCCCGTCGCTGCAGCACGAGCATCGTCTCTACGAGCAACTCATGTGGGAGGGCGGCCACCCACTCGTCGCCGTACAGAGCCGCACCCGCTTCGAGCAGCGCTTCATCGGAGGGCTGAGCGGCGTCTGGCTGCGCGCCCGAACGATGCTCCGAGGGGTCCTGCAAGTCGCCGACACACCGCTGCGAGCGATTGCTTGGGATGAGATCTTCTTCAACCTCAACTCTCCCAGTCCCAGTCACCTGGCGGGATTCGATCAGAACCGCTTCTTCGTCGGACCCGGCATTCAGGTCGGTGACCACCTGCTGTTCGAGCTCGGCTATTTGCACAATTACATCTGGCGTCCACATCTGCCGACGGACCGCGTGAACCACGTCGTGTTCGGAGCGGTGACGGCAAAGTTGTAGACGCGCTTCGCCGTCTTGGGATGACCCAACACTGACCGAGCGTCCCGGAATGAACGGTTGGTGCATCCTTGCACCACGCCAAAAGCTCCAGCGCACATGCCCGCACCGCCGTAACGCCCGCATGTTTCGAGGCTGAGAAAGCCGTCCTCGCGGCACGGAAGGTGAAGTCCGAGTGACGCCCGGCGCAGCGATGGTCGGCGGAGAAGTGCAGATGCCTTCAAGCTCCCCCACCACCAAGGTCGTCATTCTGCTGGCGCTCTCGCTGACGGCCTGTGACGGCAGCGCGCTCAACGCCTTCGACGGCGAGGACGCGCCGCCGGAGACGCCCACCGAGACAACGCTGGCCGATCCGTCCGGCGCCACGCTGGCATCCCTGGCGCCAACGCTCCAGCTGAAAGCCACGCCCGCGGCGGTGGGCGTGGGACAGACCTTCGCGGTCGAAGCGCGGGTGACCAACCCCGGCGCCGTGGTGCTAAAGCAAGTCTCCGTGGGCGCGCTCGTCAGCAGCGGCGTGGGGGCGGTGAAAATTCTGGAGACAGCCTCGCCGAGCGCGGTGGATCTCGCTCCGCTCGAATCCCAAGTCTTTCGGTTCATCTACGAAGCGACGGAGGCCGGCGCCCTCACGCTCTCGACGCGAGCGTCCGGCCGGGATGAGCTCGGGTTCCAGCGAGACTCGGAGCTGGGCGAGGTCACAGTGACCTTCTCTGGGCCGCCGCTGTTGTCGGTGGACTCCGTCACCACTGCGGGCATCGCAGCGGTGGGTCGCGACCTCACCGTCACCGTGCGCGTGACGAACGGCGGCCAGGGGCCCGCTTCGAACGTCGCGCCGGTGGGCGTGTTGCTGACGGGAACCGCTTCAGCGACGCTCGTCTCCGGTCCGGCGCCTGCGAGCGCCCAGCTTTCTCCGGGAGCATCCGCGGAGTTCCTCTCTGTCTATCGCCTCACCGCGGCCGGCCGGCTCACCGTCTCCGCGGGGGCCGCTGGGTAGAACAGCCTGACCCAAGCGCCCCTCGAGGCAGCGGCCAGAAGCTCGACACCCGTGGAGGTGGAGCGGCCCGCGGCGCTCGCGCTGGCGCTCTCGATTCCCTCGCAGCTCACCGCCGGTCAGACGTTGATGGCGACGCTCTCCGTCACCAACAGCGGCACCGCGACCGCGAAGGGATTTTCGCCCTCGCCCCTGACCATCACCGGTCCCGCCGGCGCCACACTGCAGGGCGGC
>JBQTKE010000324.1:0-7166 GCA_052386435.1 Myxococcaceae bacterium | reverse complement strand
TGCCGATGGCGATCACCTCTACGTGCCTGATCTTGATCTCTTCGGCCACGGCTCGGTCTTTCAGTTAATGGGTGAGACCGCGACCACGCGGGGAGAGGCGCTCTTCGCGGGCTGGCTCAAAGCACCGGCAACTTTGAGCGAGGTACGGACGCGGCAAGGCGCGGCGAAGGAGCTGGCACCGCTCTTGGACTTTCGGCAGGACGTGTTGGTGGAAGCGGGGATCGTCAGCCAAGAGCGCGCGGATCCCTCCAGGTTCATCGACTGGGCTGAGGGCGGGCCGTATTTGAATTCAGTCCGGTGGGCGCGACCGCTGGGGATGGTGCTGCCGTTCGTCACCCTGACGCTCTACATCTTGGGAACGACCAAGGTGATTCCTTCCGCGCTGGTCTGGATTG
Organism: Myxococcaceae bacterium; assembly: GCA_052386435.1. Taxonomy (GTDB): domain Bacteria; phylum Myxococcota; class Myxococcia; order Myxococcales; family Myxococcaceae; genus JBQTKE01. The sequence goes on along the minus strand of JBQTKE010000324.1, from coordinate 6,771 downwards.
GCGTGTTCGCGCAGTTGTTGGTGGCGGTGGCGGTGCGCAAGCCGCTGGCGGACTTCTACGCTCGGATGGCCATGGGTGAGCACGGCTTCGTGCGCTTCGAAGAAGCGTTCGCGCGGATTGAGGCCCAGCCCTTCCAGCACGAGCGCCTGCGAACTTTGGCGGGACAGCTTCGTCCGTCAGGCGTGAAGCCAGTGTCCGAAGCGCTGCGCCGCTTCTCCTTTCACTTCAGCTTCGCGCAGCTCAAACAGTCCGGTCAGTTCTACGCGGTCATTCAGCTCTTCACGCTCTGGGACATTCACTGGCTCTTCCTGCTCGAGTCGTGGCGACGCGAGCACGGGACGCGCGTGCGCGGGTGGTTCGATTCGCTGGCAGAGCTGGAGGCGCTCTCATGTCTGGCGGGGCTGGCGCATGACCGGCCCGAGTTCACTTATCCAGAGGTCGTCGAGAACGGGCCGCTGTTCGAGGCCAAGGCGCTAGGCCATCCGCTCTTGAAAGCGCCGGTGCGGAACGACGTGTCACTGCCGGGTCGCGCCCATGCGCTGCTGCTCACCGGATCCAACATGTCCGGGAAGACCACTCTGCTTCGGGCCATGGGTGTGAACACCGTGCTTGCACTCGCGGGAGCCCCCGTCTGCGCGGAATCGTTAAAACTCTCCTGGCTCCAGGCGCTCACCAGCATGCGAGTGAAAGATTCGCTCGAGCGCGGCGTCTCGTACTTCTACGCGGAGGTGCAGCGGATCAAGAAGGTGCTCGATGCGGCGGAAGCTGCGAACGGGCGCGTCCTGTTTCTGCTCGACGAGATTCTCCTCGGGACCAACACGAGGGAGAGACAGATCGCGTCGCGAGAGCTGCTCAAGCTTCTGCTCAAAACCGGAGCGATCGGCGGGGTGACCACGCACGACCTGACCCTCACCGCGCTGTCGAACGAGTCCACGGTGCACGTGCGGAACCTGCACTTCCGAGATCAGCTCGTGGACGGGAAGATGGCGTTCGACTACCGCCTGCGCGAAGGCGTCGTGGAGACGTCGAACGCGTTGCGCGTGCTGGAACAGGCAGGGATTCATCTGCCCGCGGACGCCGCGCAATAGAGCTCTATAGTCATCGAGCGCGGGGCATCGCAGCGGCCGTGGCGCTTCGGACACTCTGAGCTTCAACAGCTCTAGCCCGAGCATGACTTCGCCCGCGCGCTGTTTAGCGCGCTGTTTAGCGCGCTGTTAGTGCGACGCTGCTTCGACGCGACGCTTGGTCAGCTCCAGATACATCTCGTTCATGTCGATGCCGACATAACGGCGCCTGTTCTTCACCGCGGCGACGCCGGTGGTCCCGCTGCCGTTAAAGGGATCGAGAACCAGCGCGTCTTCCTGAGTTGTCGAGAGCACCACGCGCTCGAGCAGCGCGAGCGGCTTCTGCGTTGGATGACCGCCGTGAGCCTTCTCTGACTTGCGGGGCGTGAGCTGTGACCAGAGCCGGCCGGTACCATCGGCGGTGAGCTCTTCTTCACCCGCGCGCGGAAGGTTCCACACGTCGCGCATCTGCTTGCCGCCGTTCTCCTGCTTCATCGCTGGGTAGTTGAACGTGTGGAGCAGCTTGCCCTTCGGGTTGGGCGAGGCCCAGATGAGGAGCTCCGTCGAGTGCGTGAAGTAGCGGCATGAGAGATTCGGGCTGGCGTTCGGCTTGTACCAAGTGACCGTGTTGAGAATTTTGTAGCCAAGCTTCTGCATCGCGAAGCCGACGGAGAAGATCACGTGCTGCGTCCCGGAGACCCAGAGCGAGCCGCTCGGCTTCAAGACCCGCTTGCACGCCTCCAGCCACGACATCGTGAACTCGTGATCATCCGCGATGCCCTTCGACTCGTCCCACTTGCCCTTCCCGACCGGCGCGCGCTTGCCGCCCTTGCAGGTGAAACCTCCGTTGGAGAGGAAGTACGGCGGGTCCGCGAAGATGAGATCAAACGACGCCGCTTCGAATCGGGAGAGCAGCGCCAGGCTGTCGCCCTGGTAGAGCGCGTAGCCTTTGCCGCGCGTGTGCAGCGCCTCCGACAGAGGAGGCACCGCGTGCTTGCGCGAATCGGCGCTTGAGGCGTCCTGCAGTCGCATCTCGATCTCCCGAACGAAGTGGTTCGAAGACTGTGCGGGAGGACGGATCGCAGCGCAAAAAAAACGTCCGCGGATCTGATCAGACCTGGGCCCAGGTGAGCGTTGCTCTCGACCTGGGCCCTATGATTGACCGGCTGAGACTGTGTGGCTTAGGCCTTTGCTTCCTTGGCCTTCTTTCCAGCCTTCTTCTCAGCGGCGGCGGCAGACGCTTCGGCTCCGGCGGCAGTAGCACCTTCGACGGTACCGGCGTTGCCGTACTTCTTCCGGAAGCGCTCGACGCGGCCTGCGGTGTCGACCAGCTTGTATTTACCGGTGAAGAAGGGGTGGCAATTGGAGCAGATTTCAACCGAGAACGAGCCGCGGGTGGAGCGGGTCTCGATCACGTTTCCGCAGGCGCAGGTGATGCGGCAGGGTGGATTGACCGGGTGCAGATCGGGCTTCATGTGCTTGTTTCTCCTCGCCTTTCACCGGCTCCCGAAGGTCCCGGAGGTCTGGCGATCCAGTGTGGGAGCGGGCTTATAGCGGCCAGGACCCGCGATCTCAAGTCGCGGCGCCCGCTTGCTCCCCCGACCTCACCTTTTACAGGCAGGTCAATTCGCCTTCGAACCCGCCCTCGCACTTGCCCTGCACGCAGGCCCCCGTGGCGCACGAATCGATCTGAGTGCACGCTTGACCGGAAGCGATCTCCTGCTGACAGGTCTGACTCGACGTCTGGCAGTAGAAGTCGTTCGCGCAGTCGTCGTTCTGAGCGCAGGCGACTCCGGTCGCTCCCCTCGTCCGGCAGGCGCCTGAGTAGCAAGACAGCCCGGGCGCGCAGGACGATTCGGTGCAAGCAGCGCCCTCGGCATCTGGCTTCTTGCAGGTTCCCGCGGTGGTCAACGTCCCGCCCGCGCAACGCAGATCGAGCAGACACGGTCCCGCGTTCTGTCCGCCGCATGCCTGGTCTTCGTCGGCCGCCGCGGTACACTTGCCGCTCACACACGAAAGGTACGGTTGACATCCGGAAGCACTGCCGCACGCTTCGTCCTTCTTCGCGCGCGCCGTGCAGACCTTGGTGGTGTTGTCGCAGTACAGGCCGCGGTCGCACCCGCTTGCATTGCACATGGCGCCCGCTGCGATCGGCTTGCGACACGTGTTGCTGATCACCACCAAACCCGCTGCGCATTGCGTGCTCGACGTCGCGGCGCCGGCCTCGGCCACGAGCGGCTTGCAGGTGCCAGGACACGTCTGGTCGATCTCCGTGCTGCAGTAGGTGCCAGGAACGCACTGTCCGTCTCCGCACGCACCGCCCTCCGCGACCAACCCTTCGAACGCGAGCTGACAGTCCTCGTTGTCATCGTCCAGCGCCGAGACCTCGCACGAAGCGTTGCGAAGAGCGTCCACGCACTTCTTGGCGCGTGACTCGTTGTATTTGAGCTTCCCTGCGGCAATGGCCTGATCCTTCTTCTCCAGCCCCTGCGCGGGAAAGCCTAGGGTCACGGCGGTGACGCAGTCCGTTTCCGACTTCGCAACCTGGCAGCGCACCAACGTCGCACACAGCGCTTTGATCTCCTCCGTCAGGAGCTCTTCTTTCTTCAGTCCACCGCACGCCGTCAGGCCGACGAACGCGAGCACGGCCAACCGTCTTCCAGACATGACGCTCCTTGAGATTCAGTGACCCGCCGAGCCGCGAGGCGCGAGCTTTCCACCTTGTTTGAGCACAGCATCCTCTGAAACGTCCGGCCACAGGTTGACGAGCGACAACGCCAGCGTGCTGCAGAGTCCCATCACTTTTTCGGCTTCTTCGGCGTGGCTTTCTTCGCCTTGTCCAGCTCCGCCAGTTTCGCCTTGGCGGTCTTCGCCGCTTCGTTCTTGGGGAAGCCCTTCACGACTTCCTCCAAGGCGATGCGTGCTTCCTCATTCATGTTGAGCTTGCTGAAGCAGTCCGACGAGCGCAGGTACGCCTTGGGCGCGGACTTGCTCTTGGGAAAGTCTTCGATGACCTTGCCGTATTCGTAGAGGGCCTCGCGGCACTTGGCGTCCGAGAAGAACGTCTCGCCCAAGCCCAGGTGCGCCTCCGCTACCGAGTCGTCCTTGTCCTTCCCCCACTTCTTCAAGAATTGCACGTAGAGCGCTCGGGCAACCGCGCCATCTCCAGCCGCTGCCTTCTCCGCGGCAAGCTTGATGCAGTCCGATTTGTCCGGAGGGCAGGTAGACTCTTCGGCGCGCTTCTTCGCCACCGCCTCCGCGCCTTTGAGCTTCTCCGTGTCCTCGCCCATCTTCTTGAGCGCGGCTTCCAAGTCATTGAGCTTGAAGACGTAGGTCTCAACCTGTCCGCGCAGCGCCGCCACGTCCTGGATCGTCTTCTCCAGCTGCACGCCGGTGTCCGCGCCGGTGCGACGCGTCGCCTTGTCCAGGCTCTCCATCACGCGGGTCACTTCAGCGATCTTCGTGTCGATCTTCGGGATGAGCTTCTCCTGCGCGTCCCGCATCTGGGCGGAGAGCTGCTCGTTTTCCGCGTTGAGCTTGTCGACCTTCGCCTCGAGCGCGCGGCCGCGATCGGAGGGATAGAAGCAGCCGGAAAGACTGAGTACCGGCAACAGTAAGAGACGTAACCGAACCGTGTTCATTGGCGCGAGATAGTACACAAGATAGGGCGATGGGGGGCTGAAGTGAGCGGCCAGGAAGGAACGCTGGACAGTCCGGCGCCTAAGAAATCAAGGCGACCGAGATCCGACGGAAACACCATGGCGGGGCTCTATCGCTCTGGCGCCGGTCAGCCCCATTCCCGTTCCGACTCGGTGAGGCACCGCGCGCCGGTACTCGCTCGCTGCGTCTGCCCTCTCTCCCCTCTGCTCCAGAAGCACCGCCAAAAGGTAGCAGGCTTGGGCGAAGTGAGGATCCAGGTACAGGCAGTGCCGCAGCGTCTTTTCGGTCTGCTCTTCAGGCGCCCCTGCCGCGGCGCTCTCCATCAGCAGGTGAAAGTCTCGGTCCGCTTCCTCCAGCGCGGTCAACTCGCGTGGCTCGAACGGTGCCGGCGGCGCGGGGGGGACGGGGAGCGACGTGGTCGGATCGTGGTGCCAGCGTTCTGAGGTTTGTCCACCGCGCGTCATGGATGTTGTGCTGGTCGCTGTCGCCGCCCTGCTCAGCTCTCTGACGGGAGCCAGCGGCGGCTCTTCCCGATGCTCATTCGGCCGACGACGCCGGTAGAAGAACGCGTTCTCAAAACGTCGGGTGGCAAGAGAAGGCTGAAATCCGCAGCAGTGGCTCCGCGGCGGAGAGCACGAGAGTCCGTCCGGCACCAGCTCTTCGGAGAGATCCACGACGACACGGTCAAAGGCTTCGTCGGTGAAATAGATGAGGACGTTGCGACAAAAGATGACGTCGAACTTGGAGCCCTGCGGCCCTTTCGGAAAGGGTCGATCCATCAAGTTGTGCCGCTGGAACGACGCTTGGCGCGTGAGGATCGGAGCCAATTCGGCCAACGCTCCTCGCACGCGGAAGTAGCGCCGTTGGAGCGGAAGCGGAACTTGGCGCAGGGCCTCCGTGTGAAAGCGAAGGGCCGTGCCTGATCGAGCGCGACCTCGGAAATGTCCGTGCCCAAGATCGTGCTCGCGGGATCAGCTCCGCATTCCGTCATTAGAATGAGCAGGGTCGCGACCTCTTCTCCCGTCGCGCAGCCGGCGCTCCACAGGTGCAGCGGCTTGTGTGACGCGGTCAGCGGCATCAGCACGTTCTTCTGAAAGGCGCACAGCTTCCTTCCAGCTCCGCGTTGAGCGCGAGCAGGTCCGACTTGTCCGCGATCTCGTGAATAAACTCGACGACCCGGCCAATCTGCTGGACGCGCTTGTTGAGGCGCACCACTGAGTCGGCGATCGCTCGTTGTCCTGCTTCATCCGCAGCATGGACTCCACCAAGTTCTCCGCGCTGCGCTGGCCACCCTGCGCCGCTTGCAGCGTCTGTTGCGCCATCTCGGCCACGCGCTCCGCGTTCTCCGCGATCTGCGAGGCCCCGCGCGCCAGCTCTTCCGTGGTGGCGAAGGTCTGGTTCAGCGACTCCGTCTGCTGAATGGTGCCCGACTCGTTGGCGGCTGCCATAGACAGCAGGTGTTCACTGGTGGAGGACGAAGCCGCCAGCCACATCAGCACCGTGAGCTTGAAGGAGAGATCCGGAACGCCCGCGGCTTCCACCGCCACGGAGGCGAGCGACCGGTGAACTTTGACCACGGTCCCTTTTCCCAGTCCGGTGAGCGTGCGCATTGATCGCTGCTGCACCACCAGCCCCACCCAAACGAGCAGAGGGATCACCACCGCGGCGATGACGAGAAAAGCCGTGCGCGTTCCTGGAGGAAACCGAACCGTGAGCGCGCCGTAGGCGAGCCCGAAGCCACTCCCCACCAGCCCTCCCCAGAGCGACGGACGGTTATGCCCGAGGCGGCTTTGAGCAGCGCTTCGTTCACACCACACCTTGACCCGCGTCGCCGAAGAGCAAGCGGCCGGAGGTGGAGGCGGGGAGAGAGAAGGCCTGCCAAGCCTGAGGGAAGACGCGCGCGGGCACATACGATTCGATGCTGCCCATGTCCGCGGCGGGAAAGGCCAGACGGTGCTGGCCCACTCGGCATAGGACCACGACCACGGACGCCACGGTGACACCTCACGAGGTGAAACGACGTTCGTCAGACGGCGGCCAGCAGATC
>JBQTKE010000323.1:0-9589 GCA_052386435.1 Myxococcaceae bacterium | reverse complement strand
CAGGCGGTGGAGAGCGCGAAGCTCACGCCGGCCCTGTTGGGCTCAGGACGAGCCGGGTTGTCACTAGGACAGACCGTGGGCAGCCCGCATGCGACCGAGACATACTTCCGAACGCTGCGCGATGAAGGTGTGAAGGGACTGAAGTCGACCACGTTCCTTCAGCTCATGGCCCACTCAGGCGCGGCGAATCTGGCGCTGATGTTGGGCGTGAAGGGGCGCGTCTGGGCACCGGCCGCGGCGTGCGCGTCGGGCAGTCAGGCGATTGGTCAGGGCTTCGAGACGATCCGTGATGGCCATCAAGACATCATGCTCTGCGGCGGCGCGGAGGAGCTTCACTTCACCACTGCGGTCACCTTCGACATCGTCGGAGGAACGTCGCGCGCTTTCAACGAGACGCCGCAGCTGACGCCTCGTCCGTTCGACAAACGCCGCGATGGTCTCGTCGTCGGAGAAGCAGCGGGCCTGCTGGTGATGGAGGAGTACGAATACGCGAAGCGACGCGGCGCTCACATCCTGGGCGAGGTTCTCGGATTTGCCACGCACTGTGACGGCGAGCACCTCACCGCGCCTGCGCGCGAAGGCATGGCTCGGACGATCGCGGGGTGTTTGGCGAGCGCGGGGCTGACTCCGCGTGACGTCCATTACGTCAACGCGCACGCGACCGGAACGCAGATGGGCGATCCTGTCGAGGCCCAAGCCACGCGCGATGTTCTCGGCGGGGACATTCCCGTGTCGTCGACCAAGGGTCACACGGGTCACACGCTTGCTGCTTGCGGTGCGATCGAGGCGATCTTCAGCCTGCAGATGATCCGCCACCGCTTCATTGCGCCCACGCTCCACTTGGAAGAAGTCGACCCCGACTGCGCGGGCCTCCGCTACACGCGCGAAGTTGAGGAGCGACCGATCACCCGCGTGCTCTCCAACAACTTCGCGTTCGGCGGCGTGAACACGTCTCTGCTGCTCGCGGCACCGTCGTAAGTCGATTTTCCCTGCGAACAACCCGATACGTTCTCCCCTGAGCTGCGTTCTCAAGACGAACGACGCCCTATCGGGCCCTGATTGGGGCGACGCCGTGGGACGCGGGCGGCGCGCGAGGGGCAGCCGACACCGAGACCACCGAGCTCGCGCGGGTCGGAAGCTCGGTTGTCGGCACGACGACGTTCCCTCTCAATGACGCAGGCGTCCAGGTTGTGCAGGAGTGGATTTCCGGCCAGCGTCCCAACAACGGAGTCGCCCTTCTCCATGACGGGACGAACAGCGACGGGTATTGGGTCTCGTCCCGGGAGACAGGGGTGGTCGCTCAGAACGCGACGCCTTCGCGGATGGCGACGCGCTCAGCGAACCCTTCGTCTACCGTGATTCCAACTCCGGATCTGCGGCGTTGCTGCTCGCTGCGGCTGACGAATGGTTTGTGACACAACCGCCAGCGCTGACTGTCCTGCCGCCCTCGGAAGACGAAACCTTCTCTGCTCTCCGACTGAGAGTCGGCTGCGATTGTCGAGCCGGCGAAGCCGGCACCAGCCAATGGCTGCCCCTGCTCCTCTTGCTGATCCCACTGCGGTTCCCGCGCAGACCTTCCATAGAGCTTCAAGGCTTCCGCCACGCGCGTGTCAGCGTCGGCCACAGAATGGTGCGATCAAAGTCGGCGCACCTGCGGCGGACCTGCTCAAGCCGAAGCCCGCACTCGGTCCAGTAATTCCTATGGGGCTCCCACGCTGAAGCGCCTTTCACAACTTGAGCAATGCATCATCAAAGGCAAATTCGGGAACGTAATTCTCGAGGGAGATCTCGATGGTGTAACCGTCCGTCCCTTGCAGCTTCACTTTCTTCGCGACCCAGCGCTCTCCGTATTCCTGAAATTCCTGGAATGTCACGGTCGAACGAAGTGCGCCCTTAAAGAAGTAACGCTTCAACACCGGCGTCAGGTACCGCGCCGAGACGGTCTCTTCCAACTCGTCCACGTCATCGCCTGACTTCACGGGACAACGCGAAACGAACGCGTCGTCCTCGGCGGGGCCAACAGGACAGTCGAGGAAGTAGATGCGATCGATCGCTTCGACGATGTGGCGGACGTCCATGCGCTCAGAGATCTGCTTGAGGTGGACGCGGGTCTCGATGGTGCCGGCGCGTTTCACTGCATCGAAGAGGCGCGGTCCGACGACGGCGGTGGCCGAGACGCGGAACGAGCCGTCTTTCCGCCCCAGCAAGTAACCCTGCATCACGCCGCTTTGTCCCTGATAATTGGCGGCGACTTGGTGAACCATCTTGAAGCGCTCAGGGCGCGGCGGAATCGCGTTGGCGTCTTGAATTGGCGGAAGCGGCACCGCGGGCTTGACGTGTTTGCAGGCGAGCAGCAAGCAAACCAGCAGAAGCGCGGCGACCCTCACTTCGCGTCCGTCTTCAGCACGTGATCTTTAAAGGTGATCTCGGTGCTGTCTCCGCCTGACTCGTCGAGGACGACGCCGGTGAGATCCGAGGCCGCGTTGAAGTCGAGCTTCAGCTTGGAGACGACGCTCGCCACGGCTTCATTGCGCGGCGTGAGCTCCAAACTCAACGGCGACGGCTTGAGAATGCGCACGGTGTAGAGCGGAACGAGACGTTCGAGATCCGCCTTCAACACGGCGGTGATGCTCTCGAACACCTTGGCCATTCCCGGCTCGGCGCTCAGGTCGAAGGTCTGCGTCGTGTTCACCGCGGGGAACTTCAGCGTCGCGGTCTTGCCGTCGAAGGTGAGCTCATTCGCGGAAGGTTTCTCCGTGCGCCAGACGAGCTTGCCGGAGCGATCCGACTGAATCGTTCCCTCTGTGACCAGAGTGTCTTTGAGCGCGGCCCAATGGCGCTTCTGCGTGAACTTCGCGGTCAGCGACCGCGTGGAAGCGAGCCGTTTCTTGAGCGCTACGACCGCGGGGGTCGACTGCAGGGTCTGCAACGTGGTTTCGGTACCTGCATCCGGCACAGCCCAAGCCAGAGCCGGCAACAGCAGGAGCAGTGCGACTAACGAATTTGAAACTTCGCGGAGCCTTGTCTGCATTTCACCGTGACCGAGTCAATTGGGACGTCGTGCTCTACACCGTCCTGGGTGAACTTGCGAAGCAACGCGCCATCGCTCTCGCCGGCGGGAATGGAATCGAACACGAAGTGCTGGTTCGTCGGAAGGCGCGCGTCGCAGGTCGTCCACTCGACGTTGCTGTTGTTCTCGACATTCACGCGCTTGAACAGCGCCACACCGGAGAGGAAGGCGCGGCCCTTAAGGCCCTGAGGTTCAGACGATTTGGATCCGTCTGCCCACGAAGGAAGCGGACGAGCAGACTGGCTGGGAGGCGATGCGGGTGGGGCCGCCACGCTGGGTTCTGCCGCGGGTGGAGGAGCCGCCACAACCGGCGCGGGAGGAGGCCCTTGCGGGTTGTCGGCGTTGCGACCTGGTCGCGTGCCCTTTCGATTCGGACGGTTCTCGAAGGAGCCAAAGAGCGATTCCTTCGCGCTCTGCGTTTCAGAGTCGACCGCGAGTCGCACCATGTGCGGCCAGGTTTGCATCACGGTGCCTTCGCCGATCACCTCACGCATGGAGCCCGAGCCCTTGGCAACAACGACGACGCGCGCGCCTCGGGTCAGGCCATCCGCAATGCCGGCGCGCATGAAATGATCGCCGCGGTCGCTGAAGATCTCGTACACCTTCCCCACTTCCATCGTTGGGCGCGCGGGCCGACTGGGCTTGACCACCTTGGGCGTGGGAGTGTCGACGGGCGCCTCGGCCGGAGGAGGAGGAGTGACGACGGGCGGAACAGGCTCCGGGGTTTTAGGGGGTTCCACCTGCGCGACGGGCGGCGGCGCTTCGGCCGTTGGTTTGAAGAACACCGCGGCGCCACCTGCCGCGAGTGCGACCACGACTGCGAGGAGGATGAAGATCGGCGCACGGCTCTTCGGCGCGAGCGCGACGATGCTGTCGGGTCGAGGCGGGACGGTCTCCGAGAGAGGAATCGGGGCGGGCTGCGCAAGGCCGATGTTGGCTTCGGACAGATCCGGCGCGGCACCCGAGCCCATCGCGGTTCCTGCGGGCCCCGCATTCGGCGCAACACCCGCGCGGATTGCGGTGCCTGAATATCCCTCGTTCGGATTCGGCGTGGCCTTCGGGCGAATTGCGGTGCCGGACAGCCCCTGACTCGGATGCGGTGTCGCGGTCTGGCGAATCGCGGTTCCCTCGAGACCCTCCGCGGGCGCTGCATCGCTGGCGCGTTTGCCGAGCGTCGAGAGCTTAGAGATCAGCCGTCGCTGTTCGACGAACTCCTCCGGACAGAGGCCGCGAACGTAGTTGCCCACTTCTTCCGCGCCGATCGATCCGTTGTCGCGCACCAGCAGCTCGTTCAACGCCCGAGCGAGATCATCCGCTCGCGTGTAGCGCTCAGCAGGATGGGTCGCCAAGGCGCGACGCAGCACCTGCTCAACGGCTTCAGAGACTTCCGGGCGAATGCTTCGCAGCGAGGGGATCTTGGGGTTCGACATCTGGGCGACCATCTCGCCCACGGTCTCGCCCAAGAACAGCGCGCGTCCCGCGAGCAGCTCCCAGATCACGACGCCGCACGAGAAGATGTCGCTGCGGTAATCCACCGGCTCGCCCCGCGCCTGTTCCGGAGACATGTAGCCCAGCTTTCCCAGCACGGTGGACGGTTGGGTGTGCTTGCTCCGCGCGGCGCTCTTAGCCAAGCCGAAGTCGATGACCTTGACCTCGCCCTCGTACGAAACCATCACGTTCTGCGGCGAGATGTCCCGGTGTACGATCCCCAGCGGCGCGCCGTCCGACCCAACCTTGCGGTGCGCGTAACCCAGCGCTTCTGAAATTTTTTGCCCCATATACAGGGCGATGCCGACGGGAACCTGGTGCTTGAGCTCAGCGACACGGTCTTGGATCCGCGCGAGATCAACGCCGGCGATGTATTCCATCGCCATGTAGAACGAGCTGTCGATCTCACCCATGTCGTAGACTTGGGCGATGCTCGAATGCGTGAGCTGAACCAGGACGCGCGCTTCGTGGTGGAACCGCTCCACGAACTGCTTGTCCGCGTTCATCTTCTGCAAAATCGTTTTGACGATGCAGAGCTTCTCAAAGCCCGCGGCGCCGGTGAGCTTGGCGAGATAGACCTCGCCCATCCCTCCCTGCGCCAGCATGTGGACCAGCTCGTATCGCCCGAAAGACCGCGGCTGAGAGAGGGGAGCGGCAGTCGACATGGGGCAGACAATACGTCAAAAGGCGCCCCTAATAATGCGTGCCGTCTATTCCGTTGCCTGCTGGGTTTGGGTGTTCCTGACCGGCGTCTTTTTGAACTGCTTGGGGCTGGTGCTGTTCATCCCTTTCAACCCGCTCGTGGATCCGAAGCGCCGGGTGATGGAGTGGGTGAATGGCCTCTGGGGTAAGGCGATCCTCGCGCCCATGCTGAAGTTCCACCTCCGCGTCTCCGGGTTGGAGCGGGTGCTCTCCACGAACGAGCCCTATCTCATCTGCGCCAACCACGCGTCGGTGTGCGACATCATCATGCTGTTGGCGGCTTGGCCGTACTTCAAGTTCATCACCAAGCCCGCGGTCTTCTACTTTCCGCCGCTGCTCGTAAACGTGCGGCTGGCCGGATACATCAAAGCCGCGCGAGGAGAAGACGGTGGCTCCGAGCGTGTGCTTGCGGACTGCATTCGCACCCTCAACCGCGGCAACCATGTGCTGGTGTTTCCCGAAGGCACGCGGTCGCCGACGGACAAGACGATTCGCTTCCGCCAAGGCCCATTTGTGATCGCGCAGAAGGCAGGCGTGAAGGTTCTTCCCGTGGCCATCTCCGGAACGCACCGGGTGCTCCCCAAAGGTTCGTTCTGGTACGACTTTGCCACCACGGTGAACATCGACTTTCTGGAGCCCTTCGTTCCGGCGGGTGAGCCGAAGACGGTCGCGGCCACCACGCGGAAGATCATTGATGCGCAGATGGAGAAGCGCGCTCGAGAGTTGGCCGCGCTCTCTCGTTGACAGTCGAGCCCACGCTCACGGAGGCTGGTTCTTCTCATGCCCGCAGCGATCACATCGGTAGGCGCCGTGACCGGTCATGGGCTTGGCACCGCTCCGTTGATCAGCGCGGTGCTCGAGGGAAGAACGGCGATCAAGCGGGTCACGCGGTTCAGCACGGAAGGCTTGTGCAGCACGCTCGCCGCGGAAGCGCCAGAGCTCGAAGAAGGCACTGCCCCCAGAGCAACTCAGCTGCTGCTCGCTGCGGCCAAGGAGGCGCTCGACGGAGCACGCGTCCCCGGCGCGAAACGCGGTGTGGTCGTGGGCACGACCAAGGGAGAGCTGGAGCGGCACCTCGAAGACTGGAAGGCGGGTCGGCCGACGAAGCACGACGCACTCAACGCGCCTGCCCTCGCATTGGCGACGTTCTGCCGAGCGAATGGACCGGTCCGCACCGTCGGAGCAGCATGTGCTTCGAGCTCGGCGGCATTGGGCCAAGCGTTGGCGTGGATCGAAGAGGGCGTCTGTGACGAAGTCGTCGTCGGCGGCTGTGAAGGACTGCATCCCTTCGTCTATTGGGGATTCCATTCGCTCAAGGCACTGTCCCCTCTTCCCGCGGCGCCGTTCGATGCCGCGCGTTCAGGGCTGTCTCTGGGAGAAGGCGCCGGGGTGTTGGTGCTGGAGTCCGCTGACCGCGCGAAGCGTTCGGGTCGCCCGGTGATCGCATGGCTGGAAGGTTTCGGCACCGCAGCGGACGGTCACGACCAAACAGCTCCTGAACCCAACGGCGCCGGGTTGCTCGCCGCGTGTCGTCAGGCGCTCGCGGATGCGGAACGCCCCGCGGGAACGATTGGTCGTTACCACGCGCACGGCACTGCGACCACGCACAATGATCGGATGGAAGCCGCGGCGTACGCGACGTTGTTCGAGGGAGCGCCACCGCCGTTGTTCGGCGCGAAGGGCTCGGTGGGGCACACGCTGGGAGCGGCAGGTGCGCTCGACACGATCATCTGCGCGCTCACCCTGGCCGAGGGTGTGATCCCACCCGTCGCCAACCTGCGCACGAACGACCCCGCGTTGAAGGTGTATCCGGTTCAAGGCGGACCTCGGAAGGACCCGATCCGAACAGCGCTGCTCGCGACCGCCGGCTTCGGCGGCATCAACACCGCGCTCGTCCTCGCCGCGGAAGGAGCGCAGCGCTGAACCGCACAGTCGCCATTACCGCGTTCGCGACTTGGACCACCGGCGGCGCGAGTCTCAACGGCGCGCCGCGAAGCGTGGCGTTGGGTTTGCCATTGGGAGACTGGTCCGAAGCGCCTTCTCTCTCCGTCATTCACCGGCGCGCTCGCCGTCCGCATCCCGCCGCCAAGCAGCTCGTTCAGTTGGGGCACGCACTGCTCGAAACAAGGCCTGGGATCGACCGTTCGCGGATGGGCCTGGCGCTTGGAACGGTGAGTGGCTGCGCGGCAGCGGACCTGGCGTTCTTCGAACAGTGCCAAGACCGGGGTGTCGCACTGGGGAGCCCCTCGACCTTCGTCTACACGCTGCCCACGGCGGGGTTGGGCGAGATGGCCATTGCGCTGGGGATCCGCGGCGGCTTGGAGACGGTGACCGCGTCCAACAAGCTCGCGGCCGTGGAGGACGCTTTCGCAAAAGTGGCCCGAGGCACTTGGAATTCGGCGCTCTGCGGCACCTACGAGCTCCCGCGCACAGTCGAGGGCAAACAGGGATTTGCGGACCTCCCCGAGCACTTGGCGCTCTTCCTGGTGGAGCCCACTGACAAACCCGCGCCGCCTCTGACAGGTCTGGCGGATGGGCTCGAATTGGCGGCTTGGCTCGCCGGGAAAGCTTCTGCGGCGGCGAGTCTGCTATAGGGCGCAGGCATGACGGGCCGGACTGCACTGGTCACAGGCGGAACGAAGGGGATTGGCCGAGCGATCGCGCTGCGGCTGGCCGCTGATGGTTTTGCCGCGACGGCGGTGTACCGAGGCGACGAGGCGGGTCGCGAGGAGACGCAGCGCCTGGCTCAGGAGAAGGGGCTGACGCTCGCCTTCGAGCGCGCGGACCTCACCCAGCCGCAGGAAGTCTCCGCCCTCTTCTCACGGCTGAAGTTGGAACCGGATGTGCTCGTGCACGCGGCGGGAAAGACCCACAACGCGCCGTTCGTGTTCACGGGACCGGCAGACTTCGACGCGATGATCGACGCCAACCTGCGCTCGGCGTTTCTTGTCTGTCAGCAGGGCGCGAAGGCGATGGTCCGTAAGAAGTTCGGACGCATCCTCCTGCTAACCTCCCCGGCTGCTCTGCTGGGCAACGAAGGCCAGGCCGCCTACTCGGCCGCGAAAGCAGGGCTGCTCGGTCTCACCCGAACCCTGGCTCGGGAGCTGGCGCGCTACGCGCTCACCGTCAACGCCGTTTGTCCCGGAGTGATCGACACGGAGATGTCCGCGGACTTGGATCCCGAAAAGAAGAAGCAGTTGGCGTCACGTATCCCCCTACGCCGTACCGGTAAACCAGACGACGTGGCAGGGATGGTCCACATGCTCTGCGCTGAGCAAGCTGGGTACATCACCGGTCAATGCATCGCAGTTGACGGCGGACTCACTTAGAATCGACGCACGCAATGCCTACGACCGACACAGAACTTCGTACCGACATCAAGAAGCTGATCGTGGAGACGCTTCGTCTGGAAGACTTGAAGCCAGAGGACATCAAGGACGCGGATCCCCTCTTCTCGCGCGAAGTCGGTTTGGGTCTGGATTCTCTCAACGCGCTCGAGCTGCTCACGGCCATCGAATACAAGTTCGGCGTGCGCTTTGAGAGCGACGGCACCGCGAAGCAGCACTTTCAGTCTGTCGCTTCGCTGGCCGAATTTGTGAAGTCGACGAAGGCGTCCTGAACCCATGCGCGGCGTCGCGATCACCGGAATGGGGATCGTGTCGGCGCTGGGGCGCGGGGGCGCGGCTCATCTGGAGATGCTCGCTGCGGGAAAGACAGGCCTGCGCGCGCAGACGCTCTTTGATGCGACCGGACTGCCGGAGAGCCCCGCGGGACTCGTCGAAGCTCAGCACCTCGCGCCGGGACTGCCTCGAACCGAAGCGCTCGCGTTGACCGCGGCGAAGGATGCGCTGGGCGGACGGCGCTTGGTCGGTGAAGGCGTGATCGCGGTGGGCACCACCACCGGTGGCATTCACGAATCAGAACAGCATTACCTCAAGCACCGCGGCGCGGTGACGTCTGCGGATCGAGAGCCCTTGCGACATCACCCAGCGGGACGAACCGCTGATCGCATCGCGCAGGAGCTTGGCCTGGCCGGCGAGCGGCACACGTTCTCCACCGCCTGCTCGTCCAGCGCGAACGCGATCGGTTTCGCGGCGATGCAGATCGCGGCTGGCGCACCGTGGGCCCTCGCGGGCGGCGTGGATTCGCTGTGCCGAATCACCTATTTCGGATTTCATTCACTGAAGCTGCTCGCGCCTCACTGCCGTCAGTTCGACAAGAGTCTAATCTGTCTTTCGTTGCTCGAGGCTGTCGGTTTTTTATGGCGGTTGGCAGCTCCACGGGTTGGCTTAATGTTTCAGTTGACGGTTTGGTGATGCACCGCGGACG
>JBQTKE010000322.1:0-2970 GCA_052386435.1 Myxococcaceae bacterium | reverse complement strand
CGCCTTCGTGCCCAATAGCAGGGGCTGTGCCAACGCGGCTTCGTTCAACTCGCCGTTTGCGCGGCGATCACCGCCACGACGGCCGTGCTCCCTTCAACCGTCGCCGCGCAAACGCCTATTTGTTAAGTCCCATGAACAAGACACACCTCAACGTCGGAACGATCGGTCACGTTGACCACGGGAAGACCACGCTCACCGCTGCCCTCACCCAGGTGATGGCGAAGCTCCACGGCGGCACGGCGCTCGCGTTCGATCAGATCGACCGCGCGCCCGAGGAGCGCAAGCGCGGCATCACCATCAACATCAAGCATGTGAAGTACGAGTCGGCACGCCGCCAGTACGCGCACATCGATTGTCCCGGCCACGCGGACTACGTGAAGAACATGATCACCGGCGCCTCGCAGATGGATGCCGCGATCCTGCTCGTCGACGGTTCGCAGGGACCACAGCTGCAAACGCGCGAGCACGTCCTGCTCGCCCGACAGGTTGGAGTCACGAACATGGTTGTCTTCATCAACAAAGTGGATGTTGCGGATCCAGAGCTGCTCGAACTCGTGGAGGTGGAGACGCGCGAACTGCTCGCCGCCAACGGCTATGTGCAGACGCCAATCATCCGCGGCTCTGCGCTGCAGGCGCTCCGCGCCGTCGAGAGAGGTGAGTTCGACGCGCCGGCCGTCGCGTGCATTCGCGCACTCGTTGACGCGCTCGACACCCACGTTCCGGACCCGGAGCGTGACGTCGACGCGCCCTTTCTCATGGCGGTGGAGGACGTGATGCACATCACCGGCCGCGGCACCGTCGTCACCGGCAGGGTTGCGCGTGGCGTCGTTCGTCCGGGGACGGAGCTTGAGCTGCTCGGGGGCAGCGAGGGCGTGCGCCGCGTGGTGCTGGTAAGTGTGGAGGCATTTCGCGAGCTCAAGGAAGAGGCGCGCGCGGGAGAGAATGTGGGCCTGCTCATGCGTGGGCTCAAGCGCGAGGAAGTTGCTCGCGGCTCGCGGCTCGCGGCTCGCTGCTCGCGGCTCGCCGCCGTCGGCACAGTCAGGCCCCACCAGCAGGGCGAGGCCGAGCTGATGACGTTGAGCGCGGCGGAAGGCGGTCGTCACACGCCCTTCTCCGCAGGCTACATGCCGCAGTTCTTCTTCGGTGCCACCGACGTGACCGGGACCCTCGTCCGCATCGGCGAGGGTGAGGAGACCCGAGTCACCCCAGGTGACCACGTGCGGGTGACGTTCCGCCTGCAGCGCCCTGTGGGAATGGAGCCGGGCGTCCGCTTCGCCCTCCGCGAGGGCGGCAAGACGGTCGGCGCCGGAATTGTCACCGCGGTGAGCGACCTCTAGCGGCGAGCGAGCTTTGAAGGAAGTCCCGGTCGTTGCAGACGCCTGCAGCGGCCGGGACCCGGCGCAGCGCAGGGTCGTCGAGATCGATTCTCAGACTCCAGACGCGACTATTCGAAAGTCGGCGTCGGACGGGCGAGACACTGTCCTGACCGCAGCGCTGGCGAAGGCGGCCGAGCTCGGAGCGCGGGCTGCACAAGGAGCAGGGCCGCGCGGAGGGATTCAAAGACACGAAAATTCGCCATCGTATGGCGAATGTTCATGTACTGTGAAGGACGTGAAGCTCGCTCGCCAAGGCCACATCGACACCGTCCGACAGCTGCTGCGCCGCGCCCCGGTCGTTGGCCTGCTCGGGCCCAGGCAGGTCGGCAAGACGACGTTGGCGCATGAGTTGGCTGACGGATGGCAGGGACCAGTCACCCGGTTTGACCTCGAGCGGCCAAGCGACCTGGCTCGGTTGGAAGAGCCTGAGCTGGCGCTCGAGCCGCTTCGGGGCCTGGTGATCCTCGATGAGATCCAAAGAAGGCCCGAGCTCTTTCCAGTGCTGAGGGTCTTGGCCGATCGACCGAAGAAGCCAGCACGCTTTCTGGTGCTGGGAAGCGCTTCCCCCGAGTTGCTCCAGCAAGAGTCGGAGTCGCTCGCTGGGCGGATCGCCTTTCACGAACTCACCGGGTTCGAGCTGGGTGAGGTCCCGGCTCGACGAGCGGATAGGCTCTGGCTTCGGGGCGGCTTTCCCTGCTCTTTCGTGGCAGCCTCGGACGCCGACAGCCTGTCGTGGCGTCGCGACTTCATCCAGACGTTTCTCGAGAGAGACCTCGCACCCTTGGGGGTCTCCGTCCCTGCGCCCACGCTTCACCGCTTCTGGGCGATGCTCGCTCACGTCCACGGACAGGTTCTCAACTGGTCGGAGCTCGGCCGATCAATGGGCACCGGTGATCACACGGTCAAGCGGTACGTCGATCACCTCTCGGGCGCGTTGATGGTCGGCTTGCTCCAACCCTGGCACCAGAATCTCTCCAAGCGGCAGGTGAAGGCCCCCAAGCTGTACGTGCGGGACTCGGGGCTCCTTCATGCGCTGCTCGAGATCAGCGACCCTCGTCAACTTCAGGTTCACCCGGCGGTCGGCGCGTCGTGGGAAGGGTTCGTGATTGGCCAATTGATGGCGCGGCTGAAGGTCGGGTTCCGCGAAGCCTACTTCTGGGCGACCCACCAGGGCGCCGAGTTGGACCTGTTGGTTTTCGACGGGCAGCGTCGCTTGGGATTCGAGGTCAAGCGCACCACATCTCCGACGGTGACAGCCTCGATGCGAAGCGCGCTGAGCAGCTTGAATCTCACGCGCCTCAACGTGGTGCACGCCGGCAAAGAGACGTTTCCGCTGGGCGAGCGCATTCGAGCGGTCTCGTTCGGGCGGATGCTCGACGACATCGAGCTGCTGAGGCATTGACCACTGCTCGAAGAGCTGGGCTACGTGAAAGGCTGAAAAGATCACCGGCTTTCACGTGACGGGCCTGTGCCTCTACGCGGCGCGGGGCCCGATTGCGCTCGAGCGACTGGAGCAGCGCGAGGATGGACGGGTGGCGTACCGAATGCGACGACCGGCCCCCGACGGCTCGACGCATCTGGTGCTGACACCGGT
>JBQTKE010000321.1:0-19309 GCA_052386435.1 Myxococcaceae bacterium | reverse complement strand
CGCGAAGGAGAGTTTTGTCGCCAGCCGCGTAGCGAGGCTCAAGAGGTTCATGCTCATTCGATCGGCGGTCAGCCCGAGCCTCACGTCGAGCGGGTGAAAGCCGCGCCGCCCTTCGGCTGTAACCGGGCCACGCATGTATGCCCGCCAATACCGCACCACTCCGAAGAGCGTGTGCAGATTGCGGGCTTGCGGCGGCCGCTGCTGGTACCGCTTCCCGTCAACTTCCTGGTGAGCAGGCAAGTCTTCCCGCACCCGCTCTTCGCGCACGCACAGAAACAGCGAGATCAACAGGCGTCCGAGCTCGAACAATTGCGGGAGGAGTGCCGTCTCGAATGTCTTGAACGTCTGGTCTCCTCCAGCGCCTGAGCTGCCGGCACAGAACTCGAGCAGCGCCTTGAACTGGGCGTGGATCGCCTCGCGCAACTGGCTGGGCGTTGGTGGTGTTCTCGAGATGGTCTCATCAATGCGGTTCAGCGACGACGGCAAGAGTCTCACTGTTGGTGCCGTGTTCCTCATCGCGCCATCGGCTCTCGACCCGGGATGTCGAGGTACGCGTCTTCCTGCTGCACGGTTGTCCGCGTTGCGGCTGCCCGCTCAACGAGCCGCGCCCGCGTCCACGCGTCGAATCGGCCAAGGAATGCGTCTGTCGATGCCGGAAGGCGGGCGAGCGATGCCTCGGTGTCCCGGGTCATTGCCGCCATGTCGAAGTTGCTACGCGGCCGGTCGAGCACCCACAGCGCCTCGCCAAAATCGGCGTCGAGTTCCGCCAACTGACGCAGCTCATCCGGGAAGTCCTGCGCGAGAAGGAGGCGATCGAGAGCGCGATACAGGGCACGAAGCTCGAGCCGGGCGGTCTCAAGCCGTCCACGCAAATCAGCAGGAACAGCCTGCGCCGCGAGGCGCGCGCGCTTCGAAGGGTAAATGGGACCTCGTCGAGCCATCCCGCGACCGTGCCGTCAAAGCCGATCGTCGGCAAGACCCATCCGAGGCACCGCGACGGGCGCTACGTAACCGATCGAAACGACTCAAGAGTTTCACGCTCGCGAAGGATCTGGGAGCGGCTGCACCCAAATGAAAAGCGCGAAGCAGCACAGGGAATAGGCAACACGAAACCCGACTCCCCTGCGCGAACTGGCGCGCGGGCCGGGCTCATAAAGCGAGGAGTCAGAGGGGTCCTTGCTCTGTGCACGCATGGACCTTGCTGTGCAGATTGTCAGCCGCGGCAGACCCTCAACTCAACCGCAGAAGCCGATCGGCGTACCGGTCACCAGTCGGCAGGTCCCCGCGGTGCAACCAGCATCCGGGTAGTTCAAGCCCGCGTCACTTCCGCCATCGGTGCCACCGTCGTTCGCGGGCGGCACGAAGCACATCTGACGGCAGAAGTAGCCACCATCCGCCAGATTCGACGCGGAGATGCAGGTGCCGCCCCTGGTGCAGTCATTCGCGGACGAGCACTCTTGACCCTCCGTCTTCGCGCCGGGCGTCAGGCATTGCGTCCCGTTGGTGGTGACGTAGCAGCCCTTCGCCGCGTCGGTGCAGCTCTGCGAGAACGGGTCGCAGGTGATGCCGCCTTTCACGCAGGAGTCGAAGATGGCGCCCGTCGGCGGTCCACCATTCCAGGTCACGCGCAGCGAGCAGGAGTCGGGCGCGACGCACGGGTTGGAAGTGTTGCAGAACTTCCGGCACTCATTCTCCAGGCAGTACATGCCGCTGGCGCAGTTGTCTCCCGAGGGGATCACGGTGCAGGCGCCGTACTCTTGCGTCACCACACCGTCCGCCTGACAAGCGAAGCCGCCGGTAGGAGCCAGGCCGCACTTGGGCGTCGCGCCGGAACAGCCGGTCTTCGCCGCGGCATCACACACCGCATTCTGCTGAGGCAGCGCGCCGCCATCGCCGACCCCCGTGGAGATGGTGGTCCCCGCGTCGGTCGTGATGACGCCGGAGTCTCCCGCTGCCCCTCTCCCATCGTCACCAGACTTGGTGCCGGGACAGCCCAGCAGAGAGACAACAGCCAGAAGCGCGCAGAGCGCTCCGAACGATGAGACGGCTTTCATTGCTTCATTTCCTTTCGGCCAAAAATACGGCGATGGCGAGAGGAGACGAGAAAACCCCACATGTCGTCAACTGCGACACGCGTGCGCGGATTTCTCATCTCTTAGGGCGGCTCTTGTTCACGCCCAGCAGTGCGCGAATCAGCCGTTCAATCTTCCCGTCGAGCGCAGGGTCCAGAGGCGCGAACCGCACCTCGACGCGATAAGCGCCGCCTTCGTACGGCTCGCACGCAATCACTTCACCGGGGAGCTCAATGGTCTGCTCAAGCCCTTGAAAGCCGATGGCGATCTCCAGCGTCTCGCCCAGCGCGCACTCGACACTGGAGAGCAACGCCAGCCCTCCGCTGGAGACGTCTACCATGGTCGCGCGGAACTGCTCTTGCGCGCTGCATTGGACTTCGATCCGGCGATGGACCTTCTTCGGCTCGCCCTCCGCGTTGGGCGTAGACGCCAGCTGCGTGACCAGTGCGGCCAGCTCTTCTTCCAGTGAGGGCGGACCCGGCTGAAACTGCAGCCCGTACTCAGCGACGCCGTCCGCCTCCACCACGCGAACCACGTCCGCCATCATCAACAGGGCACGGTCAGGCTCGGGACGTTGAATCTCAATGCCCACGGAGTCGCCGATCTTGGCGAAGCCCCGCGGCGCGCGCACCATCGCCCCGCCCATCGCCAAGTTCGCGATGCTGCCTTCGGTGCTGTCCGTTTCGCTCGCCAGATGGCAGCGAAGCTCCAGCTCCAGCCGCCCATGTCGTCTCGACTCAATTGCCATGCGTGGACAGGAAGTGTCCCTCGCCGCGCGGACAGAAGAGAAGAGGTAGGCCGGTATGCCTACTGCGGCCACAGCCGCAAAGCCGCGTGGGTGTTGGGCCCCGCGGGCACTGGCATGAGCGCCGAGGCAGCGCTCTCCAGGGTGGTCTCCACGTCGTCTGGCAGAGAGGTGTAGAGATCCAGACCGGTCAGGGTTTCCAGATCATCGATCGACACCCGCGCCTTCTTGAGGAACTCCGCCATCTCGTCGCGGTTGCGCGTCCCCGGGTCCTTGTTTGGGACAAGGTACGCGTAGGCGTGTTTGTTTCCGTCTTTGTCCGTCAACAGAACCGCCTTCCAGAGGTGGGTGGGTACCGCCACGCGGTTCTCCCCAATGTAGTGGCGCGGGTCGGTGGGGTTGCCGTTGCGGTTGAGAAACAGGTTGCCAGTGAAGATGGTGGCGTCGCCCAAGTTGGCCCCCACCACTTGCCGGGTGGCCTCCTCCAGCAGCAACCACGCTTCGGAATTCAGCCCTCCACGTTGCGGCGACATGTTGGTCTGCACGAACGACTCGCGCATCGACTCCGCGTTCGCCGAATCCCGCGCGGGCCGCAGATGTCCCTGGGCAAACCCGGAGCGCAGATAATCAGACGGCCGAGCACTAAACTCAGACGTCTGGTCTGCGCGAAAATTGCCGTGGCGCTCCAGCGCCGGCGCCCGGCCGCCGGCCTCGGCCGCGGCCACCAAGGCCAAATCATCTGATGACAATTCATACGAAACATATTGGGGCACGCGGTACTCATCGAAAGCGCGGACCCTCATGTAATCCTTCAGCAGCGTCGTCGCGCCCGAAGCTTCTCCGCCAGGGTTGAGATCGAACGCGTCGCCCGTGGCCTCGGCCACCGCGCTCTGCAGCATGGCCGCCTTCTGATTCGGCACCCACGCCACCGAGTTTCCAATCACCGGCGTGGTGTCGAACCCGTCGCTGAGCAGCTGCCCCACGTAGTTCTGAAGCTCCCCCGGGGTGAGCCGCGCTGGGGTCTTCTCCGCGGTTGCCCGCGCCGCCAAATTACGCTGCCATTCACTCTCAAACTGGGTGAGGTCCTTCCCCTCGCCGGTCGCGGCGATCAACGTCGCCAGTGCATCGCTGGTGACGAAAGCGCCGTCCACCGGAGCCTGCAGATAGGCGGCCAGTTCTTCGGACGAGATGAAGCCTGTGTTCCGACCATGGGCCGCCGCGTCCGCGCGCCGCAGCAAAGACACCGCCCAACCCAGAGGACCCCAGCCCTGCCACTTCGCCAACGCCCTAATCGAGACCGACTTCTCGCCGTTGGGACTGGAACGCGTGCGAAGCGTAACCTCCGGGGCGCGCGTGCTGACGGAGCTCATTGTTACGGGTTGTCGTCACTGAAGTGTTTCAAGTTGCACGGAGCCGCTGGAGGTGAATTTCACGGGTTTCGCCAACTCCAATTACAGACGCTCACCCCTTTCGGGCGATCGCTGCCTCCTCCCGCGCAGCTGAACGGGCTGGAGCGCAAGGTGCGCCACGTCTTCAGCGTGCTCCGGCGTTTAAAGCGACGTCATTGCCACTCGAGCCACCGCAGCGGGGCCTTGCACGCCGAGTTAATTGTTACTACAATGGTTTCAGATGGAGGTTGTTCATGAGTGGAAACACGCACTTCACCATTGCCCTGCACATCCTCACCCTGATGGCGAGCCATCCAGGCGAGGCGCTCACGTCGGAGCTCATAGCCGGCAGCGTGAACACCAACGCAGTGTTCATTCGGCGTCTAATGGCCTCCCTGCGTCGCGCACGGCTGGTCACTTCCCAGGTGGGCGCCGGCGGGGGATGGGTACTTCTTCGCAACCCCGAGGGAATTACCCTCCTGGACGTCTACCGCGCCATGGAAGAGCGAGAGCTGTTCCCGCTCCACACCAGCGCGCCCAATCCGCGCTGCCCGGTGGGGAGCACCATCCAGGGTGTCCTCACCCGCCATTTCCAGGACGCGCTGAGCGCGCTGGAAGAGAACCTCTCGCGCAAATCGATCCGCGACATGGTCAAGGAGGTGAAGTCGAACCACCGATAACCTGACCTTTTTGGATCTAAATTGTATCCACAACAGTTCTATTTGTTTGAAAGGCGTCCTGTCATGTTGAACCGTCTTGCTTTCTTGCTTCCCCTTCTTGTCGTGTCCGCTGCTTCCGCGCAGTCCAAGCTCCAGGTGAGGGTGCTCACCGCTTCGCCTGAAGGCTTTCTCGTCAACTCCACACTCGTCACCGGTGAGAAGGATGCCGTGCTGATCGACGCTGCTTTCACTCAGGCGGATGCGCACCGGCTCGTCGCCGCGGTGCTCGAGAGTAAGAAGAACCTCACGCACATCTACGTCACGCACGGGCACCCGGATCACTACTTCGGCGCCGCCGTGCTCTTGCAGGCCTTCCCGAAGGCGAGGCTCGTCGCGCTGCCCGCCACCGTGGCGGAGATTCAGAAGACGTGGAAGCCGAAGCTGGCCCAGTGGAAGCCGATGTACGGCGCCAATCTGACGGACAAGCCGGCGTTCCCCGAGCCGTTGAAGGGACAGAGCCTGAGCCTCGAAGGAGAGGCGCTTGAGCTCCAGGGCCCGGTTCAGGGCGACGACGGGAAGAATTCGTTCGTTTGGATTCCGTCGCTCAAGACTGTGGTCGCTGGGGACATCGTGTACAGCGGCGTGCACCCGTGGACGGCGGAGACCAAAGCGGATTCGCGGAAGGCCTGGAGCGCCACCGTCGAAAAGCTGGCCGCGCTTGCTCCCGCGCAGGTCATCGCCGGACACCAGAAGCCCGAGCTGAAGCCGGAGACCTCGAGCTTGCAGTTCGTGAAGGCGTATCTCGCCACGTTCGATGACGCGGTCGCGAAGTCAAAGACGTCCGAAGAGGTTCAGTCCAAAGTGAAGGCGAAGTATCCGGACCTCGCGCTCGATGTGATTCTCAAGCTCGGCGCGGATGCCGCCGTCAGCACGCCGAAGGGGTAGGCCGAGCGGGTGAGCGGCGCCAAAGGCCGAGCCCAATCGGTCGGCCTTCTCTCCCGGCTGTCAGCTCCTTCTCCCTGAGCTCAGCTGTCCGAAGATGATCTTCCGACGGTACTTCGGGATGAAGAGTGGATTGGCCAGAACCAGCGGCGTCATCAATACAACCAGGCTAACAGAGCGGCGGTTTCCTAACGGGAGCAGGGCGTTTGTGAACCGCTCGGGGTTGTTCGCGGATCCGCTGTTACCCTCTGAAAATTGAGGACGAAGCGTTCACCAGCGTTCGGACCCGTTCGCCCGATTACGTTCCTTTTACGTTCCGTGAACGGATCCTGGCGGGTCGCTGGGTGGCTGGCCTCCTTTTCTTCGGAACCAGTTCTCGAGCGAGCTGGCGGTAGTGGCGGCGTAGGGCGTGAAACAGCTCCACGTCGGCCTTGCCGCTGCTCGCCTTGGCCTCGGCCTCGAAATCTCTCATGAACTGCTTCCACGTCGTCGCCATGGTCCCCTGACCTACCGGCTCGAGCGCTGACCTTCGTGCCTGGAGCGGCGTGATCGGCTGGCGCCTTCGGCCAGCCACCGGCGGAGGACTGCCTGGTACTTCAGCCCGCTCTCCTTGGCGATGCGCCTGGCCTCTGCGATCTGCTCAGTACCGACCCGCAGAGTGAGTGACTTCAATCGCCCACGAGAGCGGATGGCCTCGAGCAGGGCGGGATCGAGATCAAGCTCTACGGACCGGGTGTTGTTCCAGTCCATAGCGTCGAACTCCACCGCATCAGGATCCCGTGCCTCAGGTGGTGCTCTTCGGCTTGATTGCCTAGTGACCTTTCGTCCTTCTCTTCGCTTTCTCATAACGCTTCCACCACCCCTCATGCGTGGGCTCATACGCCGTTACCACCCGGACCCAGCGCGTGTTTGGATCATGCTCGAACACCGCAAGGACGAACCGGCCATCGGGTACGAAGCCGAGGGCGATGTACCGTCCGCTGGTCGAGGGGTGCGGAAAGACGAAGGGGTCACCATCCGCGAACAGCGCTTCGATGTCCTCCGCCTCCAGATCATGGTGCCTCATCTTCCTGAGGTTCTTGTTGTCCCACTCGAACCCCAGAACGTTCATGACATGTACCTCACAAGTGTAGTTACAAAATATATGTCGGTCAACGCGCCGGTCTCATCGCGCCATCGGCGGCGTCTGCGGCGATGCCGACCGCGCCAAGCCCCACGATCGCCCATCGCAGGGCGGGCGCTCGAGACTTCGACGCGCGTTGCAACGCCGTGAGGAGCGCGTCCATCGTGGGAAACCGCGCATGCGGGTCCTCTTCCTGGCCGCGCTCGAGGACCTGGCAAATACCCCATATATGTAGCGGCAGATTCACCACCATAGAGCTGCCAAATTACCCATGAAGGGCCGATACTCTCCGTATGGGACGTGTCCTCCCCCGGCGTGCCAGGGAACAGGTCGAAGAGGCCCTCTCCGACACGCGGGTCGTCAACGTCAACGGGGCGCGCCAGGTCGGCAAGAGCACTCTCGTCCACTCTCTGGTGCGGAAGCGTTCGGACGTGATCGAGAGACTGCTCGATCGAGCGACGGATCTGGCAGCCGCGCGCGCCGACCCGAATCGTTTCGTGCGCCATGAAGGCCTGCTGGTGGTCGACGAGATCCAGCGCGCGCCGGAGCTGATTCTGGCGATCAAAGCCGCAGTGGACGATGACCCGCGGCCTGGGCAGTTTCTTCTTACCGGCTCAGCGCGCCTCCTCGGTCTTCGCACGTTGCCCGATGCGTTGGTGGGCCGGATGGAGACCATCGAGCTCTGGCCGTTCTCTCAGGGAGAGATTGAACAGAAGAGAGAGCAGTTCATCGACTTGGTGTTCTCCGATGAGCCGGAGCTTCCAGCTGCGGGGACAGATGTTCGCGAGGACTACGTTCTCCGCCTCACTCGGGGCGGCTTTCACGAAGCTGTCCGCCGCGATGAGCGGCGTCGGGCGAAGTTCTTCGATTCGTACCTGAACGATCTGATCGAGCGGGATGTCACCCAACTGGCGGAGATCGATCGGCGCGAGGGCCTCCAGCGGCTCATCCGGGTGCTCGCCGATCATGCAGCACGGCCGCTCAACGTTGCCGCGCTGGCGTTTGACGTGCACCTGCCCGCGACCACGGTCGAGAGATACCTGACGCTTTTCGAGGAGGTGTTTCTGATCAAACGGCTCCCCTCGTGGTCAGCCTCGGCGACCAAGCGGGCAGTTCAAATGCGGAAGTTGCTCTTCGTGGACACGGGGGTGTGCAGCCACCTGCGCGGGCGCACAGCCAAACGCCTCCTCCGCGACGACACCGTCATCGGGCCGCTCCTCGAAAACTTCGTGTTGGGTGAGCTGGCACGACAGCTGCCGTGGGCGGAGACGCGAGCGACGTTGCATCACTATCGTACCCGCGACGGCGTCGAGGTCGATGCAGTCCTCGAGGCAGCCGATGGGCGGGTAGTGGGGCTCGAGGTGAAGTCGGGAGAGACCGTGCGCAACGACGATTTTGCTCACCTCCGTCACCTTCAGACCCGGATTCCAGATCGCTTCCACCTCGGAGTGGTGTTCCACACCGGAAAACAAACGCTCTCCTTCGGTGAGCGCCTCATCGCCGTGCCCATCGACACCCTCTGGACGGGCGTTTGACAAGCTGCAAGCCACCGCGTCGACCGAATGCCCCTCTTCTCCCCGAAGGACTCCCGATGCTCCGAATTCCGATTCCGTTGTTTTGCGCCCCTTGGGCGGTGACGGTGTTCGCACCCAACGCGGCCCGTCGTCCGGAGGTCATCCGGAAGAGCGAGCCTCTGCCGAGGGAACCCGCCCTCAACACGCGCACCAGGGGCAGATTGCGGTTCTCTTGGGGTGCCACAAGAGCTGGGTAAGCCGGCGGCTGGCTCTGGCGGAAGAGCTCTCGGATGGGCTGACCGCCAACGTACGCCTGGGGAGGTGAGATTCCGTCTTGCCCAGCAAGGTTTTTTCAGATTTTTCACGGCCGGGTCGCCGAGGACGGCAATCAAGCGGGCCGCAGGTTGTCACGCCATCCATGATTGACCACGAGGAGATGAATACCTTCGTCCGGTATGAGCGCGGGATGCACTCGCCATCTGATCCGCGGGCCTGCAGCCAGACCGGTTCCGTGCTCGGGCGCAGATCCGCGATGACAAAGCGCCCAGTCCTGTCCGCGACGCCGCGTTCCTTACGCTCGTACGAGTGTCTCTTCCATTCGCCGGTCGCGCCGGAGAGCGGCTTGTCCGCTGGGTCGAGGAGCGAACGCGATGCGCCAGGCTCCGACTGGATGATGGCAAGCTCCGACCCTGCAAGACCCCTACCCGGCATGCCCCAGGCCAAGCACCTCGAATCGGGCAATTTGGCCAAAGTGATGATCGAAGCTGAATGCCGTGCGGACACGGTTGCGGATCATCCAGGCAAAAGAGACCGCATCGCAAAGACTCCAATCCTTGTCGTCATATTGCTGAAGCAGAAGTTTCGCCGCCTCGACGTCCGCATCTCTGACCGGGGAAACGTCGAAGGAGAGCGTCAGCAGCCAACGCCGGGCTGGTTCTCGTCCCAGTTTGCGAAGAAGTAGAGCGTGGGTTTCGGCTTCGATGTAGCGGGTGATGACAGCGGGCCGGCGCTGATCCGCAAGCCGATTCGCGACTTGGATCGCGGTTCGGTGTGAGGGGTCGTCCCGATTCAGCAACGCAAGCATCGCGCTGGAGTCCCACAGCACGGCCCGGCTACTCATCGAGGATCGCGTGCTTGTCGGTGGCGCCTGGCCCACCAGGGCTCCGGAATGCGCCAACCAGTTTCCAGAGCGGATCCTCCCGCGTGAACGCAGAAGGCGGTCGCCGTCCGGTGCGCCCCGAGCGCTGAGGCAGGCCATCAGCAGGCACGAGTCGACGTCCACTGACCTTCACGGTCGGCAGCTCGCCACTTCGAATCATTCGCCAGACTGTCGAGCGGGAAACGCCAAGCGCGGCCTCCACCTCCGGAACCTGCAGGAGTCGCTTTGGGCTGCGCCGCTTCATCCACAAAGGACAGTAGTCAGAACGTCTCATCGTGTCAAACGTCTCACGAGGTCGGAAGAGGCTTGCCAAAGTTCTTCCTATCCCTCCGCGTCAACCCGTGCTGAGCGAATCTTTCCGCTGCGCCGGCGCGGACTTGAGCGCCGAGCGCCGCCGCCTTAACCGACAGCTGAGGGGGGGCGCCCCGGGCAGGCGGTGCGCTACGCCCACTCGAAGCGGAGCTTTCGATTGCCGAGCCAGCCTCGACTTCTAGCAGTCCGCCTTATTTTCTTCGGGGAGACGACCCGAAGAGTGAGTTGGAGGAACTGGCAGCAAGAAGCAGACGGAGATCCCACTGGTGGTCACGGTCTACCAACATCCGCTGTCCACCTTCGGCCGCCGCGCACGAATGATGCTTCTCGGGAAGGACGCGCAGGCAAGGTTCGCCTCAAACTCGCGCCGTTGCGGGCTGGCGTCTTCTTCTGCGCGCCGAAACTGCCGCGCGGAATCGGCGCGACCACGCCGTTCCTGCCTACGTACCGCAATGATTCCGAAGGGATGCGCCGGGCACTCACGTTGCTCAAGGGCCCCTCGTCGTTCCACCTCCCAAGGAGTCGCCTCATGCATTCAGTTCGCTGGTTGTCCCCTCTTCTCATCCTCCTGGTCGCCGCGGGCTGCGGTCCACAGCTCGAAGCGGCTGCCGCAGAATCGGAAGCCTCTTCGACCGAAACTGCCGGCGTGCAGGAGTCCTCACTCAGCCGGCCGATCATCAAGAACACCTGCGGCAATGCCGGCGTCGCGCCGCAAATCTTCAGCAACGCGATCATGAGCCCCACCGCGCTGCCCGCGGACGGCCTCGCACCGGCGAACTGGAACCCCGGCAACGCCCGCCTCAGCCGCGGCGGCTACGACTACGTCTCCGGCAATGGGCTGCGCTTCGAGCTGGTCAGCGACGGGTGCACGTACATCAAGGAAGTGAAGCTCGGTGCGCGGCTCATCACGCCCACGTACACAGAGGGGTACTGGTATTCCGCGCAGGCGTCGACCACGCCGCCGCAGCCGGGCCGCTACAACTACAACCTCTGGGTGTTCTATCCGCCGCAGCCGGACGGCGGCTCGCAGACGCTGACGCTGACGCTGGGCCGAACCGGAGGCAGCGGCACCGTGACGTACACGTTGCCGATCGTCTTCGTGGAGTCGGTGGAAGCCAAGAACGTCGACGCGCCGATCGGCTTCTCCCGGGCGGAGCTGATCAACATGTTCGGCAAGTCGCTCTACACACTCTTCAACGGCGCGACCAATTCCGTCGTCTTGACCTCGACCGACGGCTCCACGCGCCGCATCTACGGCTACGACCCGAACAGCCTTCAAGTCAGCGTGGACGGGCCCAGCGGCGTCTCCTTCTCGTTCAAGTTCAAGGTGGACCTCAACAACTGGTGCGATCCCACCGCGCGCGCCCACGGCAACTTCCGCCTCAAAGCGGATTCGGCCGGAATCCGGATCGACTGGATCAACGCGGCGACCGCGAGCCTCGACTGGCCCACCGGCTGCGCAGCCGTGCAGCTGGTGCCGATCCTCGGCCTGATTCCGAACCTGGCCTACAAAATCATCGAGGACACTGCCTCCAGCAGCATCCGCGGTGAGGTCGAAAAGGCGGTGACAACCGCGCTCCCGAGCGTCGGCAACGCCCAGGCGTTCCTCAATGGCTCCAGCACCGGCACCAACGAGCTGCGCGTCCACCTGAAGCTGCCGGTCCCGTCCATCAAGTTGCGCGTTCCGTACGACGCCTTCGACCTGCCGAACGGAGCGACCCCGTTCGCCGGAGGCGAAGTGCTCACGCTGATCGCCAGTGGCCTCGGCGTGAATGACTACGTCGCCAACGTCTCGCCGCAGACCACGCTCTGGTCCGGCCCCAACGGCGTTCCGCGCGCGGGCAGCACCAATTGGCCGGCGGCGCAGACGCTCTCGCGCGCAGCTCCCCTCGTTTGGAACGACGTCCCCGTGGCGCGCCTGCTCGCACGCAGCACCACGGGCGGGATCGCGCTGCCCACCACAACGACGTCGAAGTACGAGCCAGGCTGCTCGATCAAAGTTCCGTCGGATCGCTTCAGCTCGAACGGCTGGGTCCGGTTCGGCGTCAATGACTCCGCGGCGGATGCCCAGCGGCTGCGCGCGATCTTCGGCGCGGCTCCGGGCTACATGCTGCGCGTGCTGTTCCTCAACGACCTCGACCCAGGGATCGCGAACGCGGCTCCGCGCTGCAAGTCGTTCTCGACCGGCCCGGTGGTCAGCCCAATTATCGGAGGGTGACGCAGTTGGAGGGTGGGAGGTGCAGGCCTGGGGCGGAAGCGCTCGCCTCGGGCCTGTGTCTTTGGGCTTTGGGGGCTCGCTACAGAGCCACCTTCTGCAACCTCGCTGACGTTCGAGCGCTCTCTTCGCGCACACGCCAGCTGTGTTCCGAATTCACGTTTCCCCGTCTGGCTGCCGCCCCATCACAAGCTGGCCGCTGCTCCCATTCGCCGAGAGGGATGGCGCACCAGGTTGACTCCGACCGTCGCTGCGGGGGCGCGTACTCGTCAGTTCCCGCAGGTCACTCTCATGCACGCTCCCCACATGCCGGAGCGACCGGTTCGAGCGACCGCGGCGAGGTCTCTGAATTCCGATTCACTGCGAGGCTCCTCCACCCGAGGTTGACGACCGAAGTTACAATCTGCAAACTTTGGTTATGGAAACAACA
Organism: Myxococcaceae bacterium; assembly: GCA_052386435.1. GTDB lineage: Bacteria > Myxococcota > Myxococcia > Myxococcales > Myxococcaceae > JBQTKE01. The sequence goes on along the minus strand of JBQTKE010000321.1, from coordinate 6,750 downwards.
ACCTTGGCCGTCAAGGTATCCGAAGCCTTTGCCCGTAGATATCGCGAGTTTTGCGAGATGCATGCCCTGCAGGTCGGTAAGTTCACCGAGCGCGCGCTCTCAGAGTTGATGGAGGACTTCCACTTCGGAATGAAGGCACAGCGGGTAATGAGCGCGGCGTCCGGAAAGACGGTCTCGCACGAACGGGCCTTTCCCAAACGGCCTCGTAAGCGATGACAATCAAGTACCTTCACGAGTTTCTCTCGGAATTCCTGCTCCTTGATCGCAGCGTCCAGCGCCAGCTGCTCAAGAAACTGGACGAAATGCATCGCGTCTCTCTGGAGCAGTTCCCGCACGAGGCGCTCAAAGGAGACCAGTTCAAGGGCCTGTTCAAGCTGCGAGTCGGTGACTGGCGAATGATCTACAGAAATGCGAGCGGAGAAGTGCTCTTCGTGACGCTCGGCCACCGCTCAGAAGTGTACAAGTAGACGGGATGCGCACGCGGCGGGTGAAGACGGACAAGCGCGACGCGAGAGCGTTGGCGGACGCATGCGTTTCAGGGACGTACCGAATGGCGCATCGCACGTCGGAGGCACGGCGGCAGCTGAAGGCGCAGCTGTCGGTGAGAGATGCGCTGGTGCGTGAGCGAGCGAAGCACATCGTGCTGATGGGGCTCTCGCGCGAGATCGAAGTGAAGGAAGGCGACGCGACGGGACCGCTGCCTCTGGGGGGTGGCGCCGGGGCTCATCGCCACCAACCCGCCCTATCGGGACAGGCTCACAGGTGGCCACTGGCAGAAGGGAATGAAGTCGTTCTCCTTCAAGCTCGGGGAGCTCCAAGGAGCGAGCGGACGCAGGGAGGCCCGATGCCGCGCTTGTCCGAGTAGCCCTTCTCTTGGGCTTTCAAGTAGCGGCATGCAATGGCTCAATGTGCTTGCATTTGGCATTATTTAGGTTCATTATTTCACTTGGAGGAGAGTGTCATGGCTCGGACCGAACATGAGCCCACCGTCGCCCTCCGGTTGGACGTGCTACGCAAGGCACTGGTCCGGGCGGCGGAGCGACTCGGGTTGAATCAGGCGCAGCTGTCGCGGGTCATCGGCGTGAGTGAATCGACCATGGCTCGCATCGTGGCCGGCAGTGCGCAGCTGGACGTGGATCGCAAGGAGGGTGAGCTGGCGCTGCTGCTGCTGCGTGTGTTCCGCAGCTTGGACACGGTAGTGGGTGAGGACTCGGCGTCGTTGAAGGCGTGGTTCCACGCGGAGAATGTCCACCTGGGTGGCGTACCGGCGAAGCTGGTTCAGCGCGCGGAGGGGCTGGTTCGTGTCGCGGAATATCTGGACGGAGTGCGGGGGACTCTGTAGCACCCGAGCGCTGCAGCTCTCCCCATGGAGGCTGGTGGAGTCGCAGTTCGTGAACTCCACGAGGAAGCTCGTAGACTCCGACGAGGAGCAGCGGCTGCTGGAGATGCTCATTGATAAGGCCAAGCCTCCGGTGCCGGAAGGGCTGGCGACGCTGGGGCTGCACTACCTCCTGTACACGCCGTTCCGGCATCCGCCGCTTCGCAGCGGCTCGCGGTTCGGCAGGAGGACCGAGCGAGGCATCTTCTACGGCGCCCGCGAGGTGGAGACCTGCCTCGCCGAGGTGGCCTATTACCGGCTTGTCTTCCTCGAGGGGACGAAGGCAGAGCTGCCGCCGCTCTCCACCCAGCACACCGCCTTCCAGGCCGACGTGCGGACGGACAACGGGATCGATCTCACGCGGCCACCGTTCGACGCGCACGAGAGAGCGATCTCCTCTCCCACCGAGTACTCGTCCGCGCAGGAGCTGGGGACGCGAATGCGCGCAGACGGCGTGGAGGTGGCGCTGTACGTCTCCGCGCGGGCGAAGGAGCGGGGCACGAACGTGGTGATCTTCGCGCCCACGTCGTTCGCGTCACAGCGACCGTACGGCCTCCACGAATGGCAGTGCACGGCAGACCCGGAGAAAGTGGAGTTCAAGCGGCGGAACCTGCTCGAACCAGTGTCGTGGGCCTTCCCAAGACAGGACTTCATCGTCGATGGGAGACTGCCGGCGCCGGCGCTCGAATGACGGATATGCCCTTTGACAGCGGTGGACGGACTCGCGGTGCCGCGGTTGGCCCAGGCGCTCTGGGTCAGCTCGTTAGCGAAGCCGCGCCAGCATCGACCAGGAGCGCACAGCGAGACGGTCGCTGCTCCACTGACGCACGAAGAGAAACGCGAGCGCGAGCAGCGGGGCCGGCCACCAGAGCAGCGGTTTGCGCGGACTCGCCGGTGGCAGTTGCGCGCGCAGAACCCCGGCGGTGTTCGCCGGAAGGGACGAGATCACCTCGCCCCGCGCGTCAATCATCGACGTGAGGCCGGTGTTGCTGACGCGAAGTTGAGGCCGTCCCGTCTCCACGCTGCGAAACGCGGCGACCGCGAGGTGTTGCTTCGCTTGAAGCTCCGACTCAAACCAGCTGTCGTTGCTCAGGACCACGAGGAGATCCGCGTCCGTCTCGCGCGTGAGCTCCGGAAACAGGACCTCGTAACAGATGAGCGGTTGAATCCGCAGCCGCCCCACGGAGAACGTCCGCGGTCCGTCGCCACGACCCCAACTCGTCGGCCCTTGCAGCAAGCCGAGTCTCGTCCACAGCGCGCCGAATGGAATGAACTCTCCGAACGGCACCAGCTTGGTCTTGCGGTACACCTCGAGCGTCCGCCCCTTCGCGTCGACCAGGAACGCCGCGTTGAACTCGCCCACGTCGTAGCCGCCGAACAATACGGGCGCGCCGCCTGTCACGACGATCCTTCGCAGCGCCTCATCCGTCTCTTGGCCCGCGGCGCTCTTGGGATGGCCGAAGGTCGTTGGGTAGATCGCCTCGCCCCAGACCACCAGAGCAGGGCGAGGAAAAGAGCGAGTGAATGAACACGCATTCACGCTGTTTTTGGGGCACTCCCGCGTCGCCTCACGGTGGAGCGCCGCGTGGGTCGAAAGCACTCGGTCGAGCAGCGCTCCGCTTCCTTCCTGCTCGAGAAGCCGGTCGTAGCGCGCGAGGTTCGACTGCACGGCCGCGATCTCGATCGATAATGCGTGCGGAGTCGCTGGGGGTCGCGGAAGCAGCGGCACGAACAGCAGGAGGGCCGCGACAGCTCCCGGCCAGAACAGGCGGCGCTGAAGGCTGAACGCAATGAGCTCATTCGTCGCGAGCAGCAGCAACGTCAGCAGCGCCGCACCGCCCCAGGCTGCGAACAGTCGGAACGACTCAAATGGGTACAAGCCGTGTCCCAACGTGTCACCCAGCACCTTGGGATAGAGCGCTTCCACCGCGAGATACGTGCACACCCGAGCCACACGTCCGCGCACCAACCCCGCGGTGAGGAACTGCGGCTGCAGCAGCACGCTGCCCAGAGTGAGCAACCCCCAGCCCAACCACGGAGGAATCCTCCCGTATGAAGAAGCGGCGCTGACCAGCCAAGGAAAGGAGAGGGCGACGGAGCCAGCGGTCAAAATGAGCGAGTGAATGACGGCGTGCTTGCGCGACTTCTCAATCACCAACAGCCACGGAACCAGCGCGATAAACCCCAGCCACGCGCAATCCAGACGCTGAAACAGTCCCACGAGAACGGCGGAGACGCAGGTCGCCACGACGGGGACCCGCCAGCTCGCGATGCCCGCTTTGGCTCGGGCGTCGTCGGGGTTCATTTCGTCAGCCCTGGCGGTGCATCGGCTGGAGCGACAACCTCGCCGTTCTCGTAGGTGAGAATGGGCTCGAGCAGCGTCCCATGTTCGTCCGCCTGATAGTGGCGCAGATAGCCTTTCGGTAGCCGAGCCGTGAGCGGAACGATGAGTCCCGTTTTCGTCGGCTTCACGTGGTCAGCGTAGAGCGCGAGTCCCTCTTTGGGTCCTGGTCCGGTGAATGACCCGGGTACATGCGCTTCCGCGGACGGAGGGGGAGCGGCGCCCCCTCCATTGCCCCCTGTGCTCGCGCCCGAGTGTTTCCCAGGCGGAGTTGAATCCGCAGCGAGCGACCTCACGGACGACGGCAGCGCTGCGGGTGAGAGCAGGAGAAATCCCCCGAATCCCAGCACGAACAGGCAGAGAATGGCGAACAGATGGACACCGCGTTGGCGCTGCTTCGATGGGTCGGCTTGATCGCGCTCGCGGTCCCCCAGCTGCACGCCGTCGTGCGAGGACAACCGCTCCGTCACTCGGGTGCCGACGCGCTGGTGCTGACCCTGCTCGTGGTGCTCCCCACACTGCTTCGCGAACAGTGGCTCTGGCCGCTTCAACTGCCTCAGACGTCCATCTGGATCCGGTACCGGTTGAGCGTGATGACCCAGCGACGGCATCACGCCGCCGCGCTCCTGACGCTCGTGCTGCTCCTTCTTCCCATCTTCAGCCTGCAGCAACGCATCGGCTACGGCGCGTTGCTGGGTGAGTGGACCCAGTTTGGATTCCTCGCGTGGCTGCGTTCGCTGTACCAGGTCGCGCTGGGGCTCTCCGTCAGCGCGGTGCTCTGGTGGACGTTGCTCCTCATCCCCATCCACGCCGTGTGGCTCGTCCTTGCGGCGCGTACTCCCGACCTGGAGATCTTGCGCAGACGCATCTCTCCGCTGCTGTGGTTCGCCCGCGCGCTCTGGGTGCTCGCCCCGGTCGCGCTGCTTGTGCGTTCTCAAAGTTAGAAGCTCGCGTTGTGACGAGAGAGCGACGCGCCGGCTCGGTTGTGGCCCCAGAAGTCCGCCGGGCTGAACGCCTCCGAGCTGAACGTGGGGTGCACATCGTCCTTCTGGATGTAATCGACCGACGTGTCCTCAGAGAGCCGCTTCCGGTTCGCGTCGTTCAGCGTATCGCGAAGAATCCGCGCGATACGGGTCACGTACGTCGTCTCTGATTCACCCGGCACATACCGAAGCGCGACCGAATCAATCTGACCGTCGCCATTCCAGTCGAAGTCCGCGGCCATGAAGTCCGCGAAGCTGTCGCCGCAGTGAAAACCCTTCTGCCGAGCGAGATCGCACGTGGTCCAGTTCCCCGCGGCCAAGTAGTCGATGAAGATCTCCGCGTTGCTGCGCCCGCCACACGCCGCCTTGCTCACGCGACGATCCGCGTCGAACCCCGGGTAGTAGATGGTCATCACCATCTTCAGCGCGCCGGCGGGAGCGTTGGCGTTGATGAAGTCCATGGCCAGCGCCAAGTGTTGACGACAGGTCGCGAGCGCATCCCCAATCGGCGTCCCGTCACAGCCCGCGGCGTTGCGGAAGGTGTCGCGCGCTCTGAGATAGTCGTTGCCGCACATCTCAAACGAAATCATCCGCACGTTCGGCGCGCGCATGTATGAAACATCGCTTTGTAGACGCGAATAAATCTGACTGGCCGTGGCGCCGGAGACGCAGCGCCCTTGGTGGTCAATGTTCACGCCCCATTTTTCCGCGAGCGCCTCAGATTCGACGTACGCGGCATTGCGCTGCGTCTGTCCGGGAAGCCCGAACCAACCACCGCCCGCCACGTAGCCCGCGAAGATCGAATCTCCGTAGACCGCGTGACGGACCGCGGGCCGCTGCTGCGAGGGCGGCGTGCGCGGCTGCACCGTGACGCTCTGAAACTGATTGAGCGTGGAGACCGCGAGCGCCTGCACAGGCGACAACGCGAAGAGGAACGGCAGGACCCGCGCGCCCACAGAGCGAAGCATCGGTGCAGCCTCCAGCCAGATTGTGGAGGTGCATTTTGGCCGCGCGCGCGGATCCGTCACTCCGCAGCGCGGCACTCACACTAGAGACCAAACTCGTACGTCAAGCCGAGCAGCGGCCTGAACATGTAAATCTCCCGCAGCCCCTGGCTCACCGAAATGCCCAGCGCCGCTTCCAAGACCAGACGCGGAACAATCTCGAAGCGTGCCCCTGGAATCACCTCGACCAGGTGCTGATTGTCGTTCCACACCGGCGTGATCTGCCGCGCCAGGAAGGAATGTCCCACGACCTCCAACGCCAGCAGAACGCGCGAGCCTAGATTCAATGTTCCGGCCACGCCGTACTTGATGACCTCCGGGACATCGAAGGACGCGCGAGGGTCACGGATGCGCGTACCCAGGTGCGCGAAGCCCGCATTGGCCACCAGGGTGAAGACTTCGGTGGGGCGGAGCTGAAAGATGAACTGACCTTCCACGTCAAAAGTGCCGTCGGAGAGCGTTGGCGGCAACACATCAATGTAGCCCGGGCCGGTGGGGAGCGTGAGCTTCCCGTAGAGACCAAGCGACACGACCTCATGCCGCAAGAAGGTCCACTGAATGCCAATGGGAATGTCGCCGAAGTACGCCTGCGGCGGGCGGCTGGAGGGTTCCACTTCCAGCAGCCCTTCCAGCTGCGTCTCCAACTCCAGATTTCGCAAAATCCCCCAACGGCCATGCAGCGCGAGCTGGTGATAGGGCGATGCCCTGAACGTCGGCGGTCGGCCCTCGCCCAAGATGAACCCTTGGTAGCGGAGCCCCAGCTCGAGGTTCCCACCCTTCACCGTGTCCGCGGTGCGAACGACCATCGCGCGGTAGGGGCGAGCCAGTGCAGGCCCCGATGCCGCCATCAAGGAAAGACACAGCGCAGCGCGTACGTTCACTCAGCCCTCACTCGTTCCACGACCAAGCTCTGCGTGCCGCCGCCAGCCCAGTTCTGCAACTACACACCGCGGGAGTGGCTACGCGGAGAGGACGTCGCGGATCGACGCATCTTTCGTGAACTGCGCTTTAGCGAACGCGCACAGCGGAATGAACCGAGTGCCC
>JBQTKE010000320.1:0-4531 GCA_052386435.1 Myxococcaceae bacterium | reverse complement strand
GCGTTGATCACGATCTCCCCGGTGCCCAGTCTGACGGGTAAGACGGTGACTGAGGACTTCGCCGCTCAGGTTCTCAAAGACATTCTGCCGTCGCACCGCGCGGTGGACGTGGACACCATTCAGCGCGAGGTGGCTCGGTTCTACAAAGTCGCCGTGGAGGACTTGCGGCAGGACCGACGGCACAAGCAGCTGGCCCATGCTCGCGCGGTCTCCATGTATCTGGCGCGGCGGCTGACCAAGAGCTCGTATCCAGAGATCGCCGCGCGGTTTAACAAGGACCACTCCACGGTCATCTCGGCGGTGCGGAAGATCGAGAAGATGCGCGAGCTCAACGGCGTCCTGAAGAAGGAGCTGGAGGAGTTGGAGGCGAAGTTGGGCGGAGTGCCGTAGGCACGACCTGGACGAAGGATCCCCCACGGGCGCGAACCTGGAATGGGCGCCGACATGTGGATCTGCGCCAACGCCTGAATCACGGATGACGTGACCGTGGGAGAGCACGCCGTGATCGCTTCGAGCTCACGGAGGCGGCTGAGGATGAGCTCGATTCGCGGGACGGGCCGAACAGGAAAACCGACCGCGATTTCATCGACATAAATTCAAACCCCTCGCTCGACGCAACTTTGATTTCCCCAGCTTCGATAATCCGAGCACTATGTCTGACAACCGAATTCCTCGCGGCGTTGCCGCGGTCGCCGCTGGCATCCCGTTCTCCCACACGATCGAACAAGTGAACGTCGTAGGCCAGGCCAAGCCTGCCCATATGATCTCGTCGGTCGGTCCCCAAGGTGAGCCCCACGCCGGCATCTACGACGACTTCGGCCAGTTGAAGGCGACGGCGAGCCAAGAGTACGCGGAGATTCCGCTCTTCCGCGTCGTCGACAACGAGGGCCTCCCCGGCGCCAACGGCGTGACGGTGGAGATTCTGGGCGAGATCGCGCCTACCGGGTTGGAGGTCCTGCTGACCGACCTGGAAAAGGACGGCATGCGCCAAGGCTTCGTCGACGAGCTGCGGCAGAAGGCTGACAACAACAAGGGCTTCATCGACCTGTCGTATCCCACCCCGGTGGGCTACGGAGTCATGCGCAATCTCGCCAACCGTGCGCTGGAGCAGTACGGCGCGACGCTCAGTTCCGACGAGGTCGCGGCCTTGACCCAGTTTCGAGATGAGGCCGCGGCGAAGTCGTCTCCGCGCATCTCTGATACCTTCCTCATGCCCGGCATCGACGCGAGCTTCCGCAGCCTAAGCGGCCCGGCGGGTGAAGAGATCTTCGGCCCGGGCAACGGCGTGGTGCTGGGCACCGATCCCGTGGTTCTCCCGGAAGAGTCGAAGGTCGAGGAGAAAAAGTAGGGCCTCCTCCCAAGTGGGCGCCATGATTCGCCCGGTGTCCCAAATTCGCGCCGATGTTCCTTCACGCAGGTGGGCGGCATGACCCGGCCCGTGTAGTGTGCGACGCGTGATTCGACTGAGCTCGGCGCTCCTGGTGAGCACCCTGACCTTCGCTGCCTGTCACGTCGGCCGTTCCGATCCACTGACGGAGCAGTCGCTTCCGTCTGGCCGAGAGCCAACAGCAGACGGAAGCGTCGACACGCCGACTGGCGCGTCAGGACCCAACGATGACGCGGGGTCGATCACTGACGCCGGACACCTCACCGTTCGCAACGGCGTTGATCAACTCCTCACGGCTCCCGCGTTGATCCAATCCCTTCAAGGCAAGCGCCTGGGGTTGATCACCAATCAGACCGGACGACTGCTCGACGGTGGCAGCAGCATCGACGCGCTGTTTGAACATCCGGGTCTGCATCTCGTTGCGCTCTTTAGCCCTGAGCACGGCATTCGCGGAACCGCCGACGCCGGCGCCTCCGTGCCAGACGCGGTCGACGCGAAGACGGGACTGCCGGTGCGCTCGCTCTACGGAGCGACGCGTAAGCCCACCCCCGCGATGCTCGCGGACGTGGACGTGCTGCTCTTCGACATTCAAGACGTGGGCGCGCGTTACTTCACGTACGTCTGGACAATGGCGTTGGCAATGGAAGCCGCGGCAGAACAACAAAAGCAGATCATCGTCCTGGACCGACCCAACCCCATTGGCGGCCTGCGGGTGGAAGGCAACGTACTCGACCCCGCGTTTAAGACCTTCGTGGGGCTTTACCCCGTTCCCATGCGCCACGGCCTCACCGCGGGAGAGCTGGCCCGCTACCTCAAAGGCGAGCACGGCATCGCGGCCAATCTGTCCGTGGTCCCGCTGGTGAACTGGTCCCGCGCGCAGCACTTCGAAGACACGGGGCTGACCTGGATACGCCCCTCCCCTGCGATGCTCACGCCGACGACCGCGCTTCACTACGCAGGGACGTGCCTCTTTGAAGGAACGAACCTCGCGACAGGGCGCGGCACTTCGCTTCCCTTCGAACAGTTCGGAGCGCCCTGGCTTTCGCACACCGCGCTCGCGCAGAAACTCAACGCACTGAACCTGCCCGGCGCGCGCTTCGACGCGGTGACCTTCACGCCCGACTCGCCCACCGACAACCGCTTCAACGGGCAGCTCGTGAACGGCGTGCGCTTCGTGGCGACCAACCCCGCGACCTACCAGCCCGTGACCGCCACCTTGGCGTTCCTGGTGGAAGCGCGCGCGCTGCATGGCGCGCAGGTGGGCTTCACCTCGTACTTGGACTCGCTGGCCGGGACAGATCAACTGCGCCTGAGCTTGATCTCAGGCAAGACCGTGAGCGAGCTCACCACCGGCTGGGGCGCCCAGCTCGCGGCCTTCGAGCAGCGTCGAGCGCCATACCTCCTCTACTAGACTAGAGTCGCCTCGAACGCGTGGCTCAGGCTCGACTCGGTCGCGCGACTTTCGACTTCGGGCCTGCGGCCGACGCTCGAGCTGAACGGGGCCTGATCGGCAGTGTCGCTAGCCGAACTTTCCGGTGATGTAGTCCTCGGTTTGCCGCTCCCGAGGGTTGGTGAAGATGTCGACCGTGGCGCCGCACTCGATGAGCCGGCCCATGTAGAGGAACGCTGTGCGATCCGAGACGCGCGCGGCCTGGTGCATGGAGTGGGTGACGATCACGATCGTGTAGCGCGTCTTCAACTCGTGGATCAACTCTTCCAGGCGCGCGGTGGCAATGGGATCCAACGCGCTCGCGGGTTCGTCCATCAACAGCACGTCCGGCTCCACCGCCAGCGCGCGAGCGATACAGAGTCGCTGCTGCTGACCGCCGGAGAGCGCAAGGGCGCTGGTGTCGAGTCTGTCCTTCACCTCTTCCCAAAGTCCCGCCTGCCGCAGACTCCGTTCAACCACTTCATCCGAGGGAAAGCCCTTCCCGTTGAGCGTGAACCCAGCGACCACGTTGTCCGCGATGGACATGGTGGGAAAGGGCTGTGCTCGCTGAAAGACCATTCCCACTTGCCGGCGCAGATGAACGGGGTCCTGGGCGCGCGCGTAGAGATCTCGGCCGTCGAGGAGCACTTCGCCTGCGACGCGGGTGCCCGGGGTGAGCTCGTGCATCCGGTTCAAGCAGCGCAGCAGCGTCGACTTGCCGCAACCCGACGGACCAATCAGCGCCAGCACGGATCGCTCGGGGACAGAGACCGAGATGTCTGTCAGCACCTGCGTCGCGCCGAAGTACGCGCTCAGCTTCTCTGTGCGCAGTTTGTCCATCACTCTCTGACCGTCTCTTCGCGCGGCGACATGAGCTCTTTAAGCAAGACGCGCCTTCTTCCGAGTCAGCGCACGCGCCAGCAAGTTGAGCGATCCGACCAGCAGCAGCAGCACCAGCGCCGCTGTCCACGCCTTCTGGTGCCAGTCTTCGTAGGGACTGATCGCGTAGTTGAAGATCTGCACCGTGAGCGACGCCACGGGTTGATCAGGCCGGAAGCTCCAGTACTGGTTGTTGAGCGACGTGAAGAGCAGTGGCGCCGTCTCGCCGGCGGCGCGCGCGACGGCGAGCAACACCGCGGTGACGACTCCGCCGAGCGCCGTGCGCAGAACGACCCAGAGGCTGGTGCGCCAACGCGGCACGCCCAAGGCCAGGCTCGCTTCGCGCAGCGCGTTCGGAACCAAGCGGACCAACTCCTCTGTCGTGCGCGTGAGCCCGGGGACCATTAAAATCGCCAACGCCGCGGCGCCCGCCAGCGCGCTGAAGCCCTTCATCGGCACAACGATCACTCCGTAGGCCACGATGCCCACCACGATGGACGGCACACCCGCGAGGACATCCGCGGTGAAGCGCACCGCGCGGGTGAGGATCGATTCGCGCGCTTCCGCGAGGAAAACCCCGGCGCCAATCCCTACCGGCAGCCCCATCACGCAGGCCAACCCAACCAAGTAGAGCGTGCCCACCAGCGCGTTGCCCACTCCGCCGCCCGGCTCGCCCACGGGCTGGGGGAGTGAGGTGAAGAAGCTCCAGGTCAGCCCCGCGGCGCCGTTCCTCACCACCAACCAGAGCAGTGAGAGGAGAGGCATCAGCGCGGCCGCCACTGCCAGCGCGCACACCCCGGTCATGAGCTTGTCCTTCCACCGGCGGCGACCCAGGC
>JBQTKE010000319.1:0-2060 GCA_052386435.1 Myxococcaceae bacterium | reverse complement strand
GCCACTTTCGCCATGACCTGTTCGGCCACGGGCACGCCCGCGAACATCTCGTGGTGATCCATTCCGCGCGGGAAGACCCAGTCGATAGATGCGAAGACGTCGACCTTCGCGGAGGGAAACGCGTTTTGTCGCTCTACGCGCATGCCTTCGCGCACCGGCGTTCGACAGGTAAAGACGTTGGGCAGACCGCCCACGCGCATCAGACAGTTGGAGCACTCACCCGTCATGCAGAACGGTGCTCGCGGGCGGTGGTACTTCACGGAACGGGCGAAGACGCGCTCGCCGCTGGCGAGAAGCGCGGTGGCGACACTCTCTCCCTCGCGGCCGGTGACTTCCACGCCTTCGAGATCGAACGTGACCTTGGCGCGCTTGTCCTCACCAGCCAGCCTTCGCGGAGCCATGGGCGACTCCTACTCGGCTGACATCGACGGGTAGGGGACCTTGATTGGAGGAACGAAGGTCTCCTTGATGGTCCGCGGAGACGTCCAGCGAACGAGGTTGAGCAGCGAGCCCGCCTTGTCGTTGGTGCCGGACGCGCGCGATCCGCCGAACGGCTGCTGACCGACCACGGCGCCGGTGGGCTTGTCGTTGATGTAGAAGTTGCCTGCGGCGTGGCGGAGCAGGCTGCTCGCCAGAGAGATCGCCTTGCGGTCGCGCGCGAACACCGCGCCGGTCAGCGCGTAAGGAGATGCCTCGTCGCACTGCTTGAGCGTCTCTTCGTACTTCGCATCCGGATAGACGAACGCGGTGACCACGGGGGCGAAGATCTCTTCGCAGATGAGACGGTGCTTCGGGTTGGTCACCTGAACCAACGTCGGCCGCACGAACCAACCTTCGTTCCGATCCGCCTCGCCACCAGCGAGGACCGTCGCCTCACTTCCGCCTGATCGAGCGAGCTCCAGATACGACGAGGTGTTCTTGAACGACTTCTCATCAATCACCGCGCCCATGAAGTTCCGGAAGTCGCGCACGTCGCCCATCTTGAGGTCGGCGATCAGCTCCTGCAGTCGCGACTTGAGCTTCGGCCAGAGCGATTCTGGAACGTAGATGCGCGAGCACGCGGAGCACTTCTGTCCCTGGTATTCGAAGCCGCCGCGGACCACCGCCACCGCGAGCGCTTCGAGATCTTCCACCGCGGACGGGTGCGCGAAGATGAAGTCCTTGCCGCCCGTCTCGCCGACGAGCCGCGGGTACTGCTTGTACTTGGAGATGTTCTCTCCAATCTTCGACCACATCCCGTTGAACACGCCGGTGGAGCCGGTGAAGTGGATTCCGCCGAGGTCCGGACTGGCGAGCACCACGTCTCCCACCGCGCGACCCGAGCCGGGCAGGAAGTTGATCACGCCTTCGGGAAGTCCGGCCTCACGCAGGATCTCGAGGATGAACCAGTTGCTGAGCACCGCGGTGGAAGCGGGCTTGAACAGCACTGTGTTGCCCATGATCGCGGGCGCGGTGCAGAGGTTGAGGCCAATCGCCGTGAAGTTGAATGGCGCCACCGCGAAGACGAAACCGTCCAAGGGCCGGTAGTCCGTTTGATTCCACATCTGTGGGCCGGAGAGCGGCTGCTGCGCGAGCAGCTCCTGCGCGAAGTGGACGTTGAAGCGCAGGAAGTCGATCGCTTCACATGCGGAGTCGATCTCCGCTTGGTGCGCCGTCTTCGACTGGCCCAACATCGTCGCCGCGTTCATCCACGGGCGGTACTTGGTCGCGAGCAACTCTGCCGCGCGCAGGAAGATCGCCGCGCGCTCACCGAAGGGCATCCGAGACCAGTCGCGCTTCGCGTTCAGCGCCGCGGTGATCGCCTGTTCGACGTGACTCTGCTCCGCTTGATGGAACGTCCCCAGCACGTGCGAGTGCTTGTGCGGCATCCGCACTTCGTCGGTCTTCCCGGTGCGAATCGCTTTGCCGCCAATGACCAGCGGGATCTCCACGCGCTCGCCGGCGACGCGGTTCAAGGCGCTCTTGAGCTCCGCGCGTTCAGGCGAGTTGGGGGCGTAGGTGAGCACCGGCTCATTGACGGGAGGGGGAACGCGGAGGTGCGCGTTGATCATGGGAGGACC
>JBQTKE010000318.1:0-13916 GCA_052386435.1 Myxococcaceae bacterium | reverse complement strand
TCGACGCGCTGCTCTCCGACGACGACTTGGCCGGCCAGGATCAACGCCTGCGCTTTTGCCCGCGACTCGGCCATTCCTCTTTGGGTGAGCAGGATGTCGAGCCGTTCTCTCTTCGCCATTGCACGCGCAGATTACGGCCAGCTCGCCTCTCCTACTTCGTGTTTCGCTCCGGCGATCAGCGTCCGCTGCAACACCAGGCGGTGCTCGACCTCTTCGAAGAGCGCTCGCTCCTCGTCGCTGGAGGTTTGCAGGGGCGCGATTCGCTGCGGGGCGATCGCTTTGCCCTTCTCCGGCGAGTAGGTGAGAAACGCGCGCAGCGTCTCGATGTCTGTTCCCCCCACGGGATCTTCGGCGCTGGCGGTGACGAGCACGGTGAGCGATTCGCTTGAGGTGTGCGCGACGATGGAGCGGATGTGCACGAAGACGTGCTGCTGCACGGGGCGAATGAACGTCAGACCCTGAAGGCCGGTGAAGACCACGGCGCCACCGTCGAGATAGGCGCTCGCGGACAGCGCGGAGCTGGTCTCGAGCCAGCGCATCAGCGTCCCTCCGTAGAGCGTGCCGTGGAAGTTGAGGTTGTTTACGCGCACGGGTTCGATCTTGTGCACGTACGAGTGGTGCGGCGCGCGGTGGGCCAGTCGCCCTTCTCGCTCCCACGGCAGCCGCAGCTTCACCGGCAGGACTTTGAGGAGCTCTCCTATGAGGATGCGCTGCTCCTGTTCGGTTCCTGCTTCGACGTCGAGGTGGCGCGCGGGGGTGAGCTTTCCCTCGGAGAGTTTTTTGCGGAACTCGCGGCGGAGGTGTCCTTCGCGAAAGCGCGCCTGTTCGTTCTTCGTCTCGGGGCGAAACTGCGGCACTTCGACGGGCCGGCCCTGCTCGTCCAGCGCGACGAAAGTCATGTAGCCGGTGAGCGAGCGACGGCCGCGGCGGGCGTTCGGAATTCCAATCGACAGCTCTACGGAGACGCCGATGCTTCGCTCCGAGGTATGCGCCACGGTGGCGGTCATCGTCACCCGGTCGCCCAAGCGCACCGGCTCTTCCAGGTGCATGCCATCCACGGACGCGGTGACCACAGGACGCCGGCAATGGCGCGTTGCGGCGAGCACGCCGATGACATCCATCCACTCCAGAACTTTTCCTGCCCTTAAATACCCCCGTTCATCACAAAGCGTGGGGCCCACCCATTCGTCGAGGTGAACATCTCTTCCAGTTGTTGTTTCCATGGAGCCGGAACCTTCGCCCCACTTGACGCGTGGCGTCAAGTGGCGACCAGCTGACAGGCGGCCCGTGTTAGCCTTCCGCCAGCCGTTCGCGCCGAGGAACGGAGGAGGACGACGTATGGACGAGCTGGGAAGTCATGACGATCGCCGGAAATCCGAGCGTCATCCCATGCACTTGTGGGTGGAAGAACAGGACGGAAACGACGTCCACTACCGCCAGGCCGCAAACCTCTCTGTAGGCGGTCTCTATCTTCAAAAGACGTTCGCGTACGACGTGGGGACCAAGCTGAACATCCGCTTCTCTTTGCCCCACGACTCGCACGTCATCCGCGCTCGGGCTGAAGTCGTCCGCTACAAGTGGCAAGAGGGGGACGGCCCGGAGATGGGGATGGCGCTGCGGTTTATCGACCTCGCGCCTGAAGACCGCGCCCGGATCGCCGCGTACTTGCAGGAGCGCTGAAAGCGCAGGTTCGGCTGAATCGCTTGTGACGGACTCACGCTGAAGCGCGCGGGACGCTCTCCTCGGGACTTCAGTGGCAAGCGACTGCTCTGCTGTGGCTACACTGCGCGCTCTCGCCGGCGCCGCCCTTGGGTAAATCGTGAAACGACTGCTGATTGTAAGTCTGTTGTGCGCCGCGTGCGCGACCCCTGCCCCGACCTCCGACGAGCCCCTTGAGGACGTCACCGCAGATGGTGGAAGCGCGCCTCCTGGTGAAGAAGGGAAACCTGCGCCTGAGCTCCCCGGGCCTCCGCTGGAAACAGATGGTGGTTTCGCGATTCCGAAAGGTCCGCTCAAGACCGAGGCTCGCGTGATTTGGCTCACGCGCTACGGCTACCGAACGCGCGCGGAGCTGGAGGCGTTGATTGATCGCGCCGCGAACGCGGGCTTCAACGTGCTGCTGTTTCAGGTCGCGTCGGACGGTGACGCGTACTACCGCTCCAAGCGCGTTCCGTGGGCGCGGCGGCTGACGGGGACACTGGGAAAAGATCCAGGCTGGGATCCGCTGCAGGTGGCGATTGATCGCGCGCACGCCCATGGCGTTGAGCTGCACGCGTTTTGGAATGTCTTCGCGACCTGGCCTTCGTTGGGCGCGGTGTGCCGACCTCAACAAGGCTTGGACAATTCCTGCGCGCTGCCACCCGCTTCACCCGCGGGAAGTCCGCAGCACGTGATGCGCGTTCATCCAGAGTGGTTGGCGGTGACCT
This sequence comes from Myxococcaceae bacterium, assembly GCA_052386435.1. GTDB lineage: Bacteria > Myxococcota > Myxococcia > Myxococcales > Myxococcaceae > JBQTKE01. Next base: position 11,490 of record JBQTKE010000318.1, on the reverse strand, counting down.
CCGCGGGGACCACGTCGGACGGCGAGTACTTCTGGCTGTCGCCGGGAAATCCCGCGGCGGTCGACTTTCTCCTCGGAAACGTCGCGGAGATTTTGGCGAGCTACCAGGTGGATGGGTTCCATCTGGATCGCATTCGCTATCCCGGTGTCGCGTATTCGTACGATGCCGCGAGTCAGGACACTTACAACGCGTTGCCTGCGCCTCGGCCGACCTATGCGGATTGGCAGCGGGAGAGGATCAATTCCACGGTCGCGCAGATCCACTCGATGCTGAAACGGACTCGGCCGAACGCGGTGCTCAGCGCGTCGGTCTGGGGCATTTACAAGGTGCTGCCCGGATGCAGCACGTCCGAAGGGAACGCGCAGCTGTATCAAGATTCCCTCGAGTGGCTGCGCCGCGGGACAATCGAAGCGATTATGCCGATGATCTATTGGAACCTCGGCACCGGGTGCACCGACTTCAAGCGGCACCTCGACTTCTTCCAGGAGAACAAGGGGCGCGGCGGGATCATCGCGGGGACGCGCGCGTTGGATCAGGGTCAGCCTCAGGTGAACAATCTGCGCGCGCGAATTGAATACACGCGCACCGCGAAGGCGATGGGCAGCTGCGTGTTCTCGTCAGATATTTTGGATCTTCCACCCGTGCTTCCCATGGGAGACGGCGGGTATCGGTCGGATCCCGTGCATCGGAGCGGATGGGAGATCTTCCCTGGCGCAAGTGGTCTCTACGGAGAGCCGGCGTTGCCGCCGTGGTCGACGCGATGGGACGCGGGAACGCCGTAGGCCGGGGTCAGGCTTTACGCTCTTACACTCTGCAGAATCCGCAGAAGGACAGCTCCTCCTCGACGCTGGCAAATCAGTGCAAAGCCTAACCGAAGGCAGGCTCTTCCATCGGGAAGCCCGATCTTGGTTACGTTAATCGCGTCGTACTCTTGATGCGTGCCGACCCATTTAATGACTGATTACACGCCGCTGTATTGCGAGGAAAACGTCTGGCGTCTGGCTGAACGGTTTCCCGCGGGCGACGTTTGGGTGATTTCAAATCTGACTCACACCGTGGCGCTGGCCAAGCAGAAGGCCACCGCGGACGGTTGGGTGGTCTGGGACTACCACGTGGTGCTGGCGGTGAACGGGCGCGTGCATGATCCAGACACGCGGCTGCCGCAGCCCTGTCCGATGACGCGCTACGTGACCGAGACTTTTTCCACGCAGTCGATGCTCCCGGAAGAGTATCGATCGCTGGTCCGAGTGCTGCCCGCGGGCGAGTTCTCACGGCTGTTCTTCTCCGACCGTTCGCACATGAAGCGCCCAGATGGGACCTGGTTGGCGCCTCCTCCCCAGTGGCCTGCCCCGGTGGGACCCGAGCGAACCTGGCGTCTTTCCGAGCTGCTGGCGATGGATGTCCCCTCTCCCGGTCGGGTCGTTCCGCCCTCGAAGCTGGTGTGACTTTGACTCAACGCGGCGCAGCGTGCGCGCCCTGCGGTCGAGCCTCCAGGCGAGCAGGTCGAATCTGGTAGAAGGCCGGCATGCAAGGCGAATGGTCGTACAAGGATTTCGTCAAGGACGCGCTTACCCGCGTGCCGGAAGTCACCTGTGAACAGCTGAAAGCGTTGCCCGGCAGCCCCGTGGTGCTGGACGTTCGCGAGGCGGACGAGACGGTGTCAGGGATTGTCCCCGGCGCGCTGTTGCTTCCGCGCGGCATGGTGGAGAAACACGTCCATGAACATGTCGTCAAAAAAGATGGCCCCCTTTATGTGATTTGTTCCACTGGCAACCGCTCCGCGTTGGTAGCGGACGTGATGCTGAAGATGGGCTACCGCAAGGTCCACAATGTGGCCGGCGGGATCGAACGTTGGCGTCACCTGGGTTATCCGGTCAGCGGCGGCGCGGCGGTCTGTCGCATTCCGGGGGCTCGGCTCAATTGGAACGACGTGCGCCAAGAGTTCCCCATCGTCTCCCGCCGAGTGCCGGTGTTGGGCTCTGGAGAGCGTCCGCTGGTTTATCTGGATCACGCGGCGAGCACGCATGCGCCTGCGTCGGTGTTGCAGGAATACATGCACTTCATGGAGCTCGAGTACGCGAACGTGCACCGCGGCACGCATCTGCTCTCGCGCAAGGCGACGGAGCGCTTCGAAGAGACCTACTACGTCGTGGCCGACTACATTGGCGCGGAGCTGCGCAAAGGCTGTATCGCGTTCTCCGCGAACACCACGCAGGCGATTGATCTCGCCGCACATGTGATGGCGCACCGCCCGGGCAAGGTGATTACGACGGAGATGGAGCACCACTCCAACGAGCTCACCCACCGGCGGCGTGGACCGGTGCTGCGTGCTCGGGTGTTGCCAAGTGGCGAGCTGGATCTCGCGCATCTGGAAGAGCTGCTCCGCAAAAACGAGGTGAAGCTGGTCGCGGTGACCGCGGGCTCCAACGTGAGCGGCTTGATGCCGGACCTGGGACGCATCGCGCGGATGGCGCACGAGAACGGCGCGCTGATTCTGGTCGACGCGGCGCAGGCGCTGGCGCGACGCAAGTTGGACGTGAAGGAGTTTGATCACCCAGAGCACATCGACTTCCTCGCGGGCGCGGGACACAAGGCGTACGCCCCGTTCGGCGCGGGCTTCTTGTATGGGCCGCGCGCGGTGATGGATGAAGCGCCGCCGTACCTTCCCGGTGGCGGAAATGCGCAGCAGGTGACGGCGATGACGGCGGAGTTCATTGGCGCGCCTGACAGACATCACGGCGGAACGCCGAACATTGGCGGCGTGGTGGCGATGGGCCGTTCGCTGCTCTTCTTGCAGTCGATTGGGCTGGAGGAGATTCGCAAGCATGAGCTTTCGCTCACGCAGCGGATGGTGAACGGGCTGCAGAAGATGGGCGGCATCACAATCTACGGAGACGCCACGCCGGAGAAACGAATGGGCGTGGTCTCGTTCAACGTCGAGGGCGTGTCCGAGATGATGACCGCGGCGGTGCTCTCTGAAGAAGGCGGCCTCGCCGTGCGCAACGGACGGTTCTGCGCGCACCTGTACATGGAACGGCTGTTGAGCTTCCACCACCCGGCGTCGAAGGGCGCAACGGCTCCGGGTGGCGCGGTACGAGCGAGCGTGGGTCTCTACAACGACGAGACGGACGTGGACCGGCTCCTGGAGTTCGTACAGCGCGTGCGCGAGCAGAAATGGGTGGGCCGTTACCGCGCCAAGGGCGACGCGATGAGCGCTGAGTTCGCGGGACGCTGCGCGGACCGTTGGATGGAGGCCACGCAAGAAGCGCACGCCGGTCAGGTGGACATCGACGCGGCGGCGCATGGCTACGAGTTTGAAGTGCTGCAGCCCGACGGCGGCTGTCGAAGCTACCTCGTCGCGGACCGTGAAAGCGGCGACGCGATGCTGGTGGATCCCATTCGCGAGAAGGTGGATTCGTATTTGGATCTGCTCAATCAGCGTCGGCTGCGGCTGCGCTACACGGTCGAGACGCATACCCACGCGGATCACCTGTCTGGCTCGTCGCGACTCAAAGATCTCACCGGCGCACAGATGTTGATGCACGCGGCGTCGCCTGCTGTTTGTGTCGACAAGGCGCTCAACGACGGCGACGTGATTGAGCTGGGCAAGCTGCGGATCGACGTCATCGCCACGCCGGGTCACACGCACGACGCGGTCTGTCTGCTGTTGCCAGGCCGCGTCCTCACGGGAGACACGTTGTTGATTGGCGGCGTGGGACGTACGGATCTTCCGACCGGCGATTCCGCGGCGCTCTTTGACTCCTTACAGAAGCTGCGCGCGCTGCCCGACGACACGTTGGTCCTGCCGGCGCACGACTACAACGGTCGCCGCGCCTCTACGATTGGGCGCGAGAAACAGAACAACCCGCGCATGCAGATTCTGGATGTCCAGGCGTTCAAGACCGCGCTCAGCAGCATGAACCTGCCCATTCCGGCGGAGTTCAAAGAGATGGTGAACACCAACCAGAAGTGCCTGTGACCTCCGAAGTCTGGGGGGTGCTCGCGGGCGCGGCGATGGGACTCACCATCTCGGTGCTCGGCGCGGGCGGCAGTCTCTTTATCGTTCCCGTTTTGATTTTTTTGTTTCACGAGCCGGTGACGCGCGCGACCGGGACCTCGCTCGCGGTGGTGTTCGCCGCCGCGTTGGTGGGAACGGTCGGGCACTGGCGCAAAGGGAACGTGGCGCCGCGCGTGGCCGTGCTGTTCGGCGTGAGTGCCATGGCGGGCGCGTTCTTGGGCGCCCAGCTCCATCCGCTCGCGTCTGAGCGTGCGAGCCATCTGTTCTTCGCGATTGCCCTGGTTGTCGCCGCGGTACGGATGGCGAAGGGGAACCCGCCTGATGTGCAAGCGGATGACGCGCCTCCTTCCGTGATGCTGCTCATCCCGCTGGGCATCTGCGCTGGCGTGATGACCGGCTTCCTCGGCGTGGGCGGTGGTTTTCTCATTGTTCCTATTTTGGTGTTTCTCGCGCGGATGCACGTGAGACAGGCGATTGGAACTTCGCTGGCGGTGATTGCCCTTTCCAGCGTCAGCGGCGCGGTGGGCTACGCGCTTCAAGGTGAAGTGAGCGGGACGCTGATGCTGAGCATCGGCGGCGGAGCCGTCGCAGGCGCGGTGTTGGGAGCGCCGCTGTCAGGCCGGATCGCGGAGAGGCCGCTGCGTCTGTTGTTTGCTGCGATGGCCGCCCTGCTCGCAGTCAGGTTCCTGGCGCCACTTTGATTGGCCTGCGTTCGCCGCGCTCGGAGGCGGCGGCGCTACTTCGCTTCGCTGTCGTCCACGTCGTGCTTGAGCTCGAACGCGGGCACGGTGGTTCCGTTCGGGCCTTCGCGCACCTGCGAAGAAACGGTCCAGACATCCAACGCAGGATCGCTGTCGAGATCCGCCAAGCACGCCGCCGTCCACACCCCGCCGTTCACGCCAGTATCAATTCCCAGCTCGCGGAACCGTCGGATGAGATCCGCGGTGTTCGCGGTCTCGGAGTGCACGGGCAACGCGGGATCCATGAGGTACGCGTAGCGACCGGCCTCCGGGTTGAAATAGAGCAGCGCGGGATCTCCCGTGTAGACGTGCTCGTCCGCGTGGTACCTCTGGGCCGCGCTCGCGAGCACGCGAAGATTCGCTTTGCACTCGCTCTGCTTTGCGCGCGTCTGAAAGCGGATGAAGTTGGGGATGGCGACCGCGGCTTGAATGCCGAGGAAGATGAACCCGACGCCGGCGATAATCACCGACGCCAGCGCGAGGCCGTGTCTCGGGACCATCGCCGGTGTCTTCACCAGCGCGACGATCGAGAGAACGACCGCGACCGGCCAGAAGCATCCCAGGCAGAGGCTGACGGTGCTGACGATCAACGCGACGACGGGCAGCGCCGAGGGCGTCGACTGCGACGGCGAGGACAAGGGAGCACTCATGCAACCCAAAGTAGCGGCCCTCACGAAGCGTGTCGCCAACTTCGGCCTCGCTCGCAGCGAAGTGCTCGCTCAGCGCACCGGCCCGAGCGTGGCGACGATGCGGAACAGGTGCGCGCCCCCTCGGATGCGATCTCCGTCCACGAGCACAGTGCGAGAGCCGGAGGTCAGCGCGAGGTACGTGCCTGATCCATCCTCCGCGCAGTCCGCGAGGTACGCCGACCAAGGACCGATGGTGAGCTCGAAGTGGCGCGTCGCCATCGAGTCCTCCTGAGGGAGCCCGAACGTGCAGCCGTCGCGGCCGACCGAGACTATCGGTCCGTTCAGACGAATCTCGCGCTCCGCGGTGCCACGCGTGTTCAGCTCGTGCAGCACCAGCTCCGCGCCGCCGAAGGCAACGGCTTCTTCCTGACTCAACCGCTCGAGGATGAACTCGCGCTGGCCCGCGAGGATGCGCGCTCCAGAGTCCACGCGCTGCTCATCGCGCAAGGCGCGGTAGACAATCTCCTCGCTGCCAACACGCAGAGTCTCCCCGTCCACTTCGATCACGCAGGTGTCGACCAGCGTCGCGGTCTGGTGGCTCAAGGTGACCAAGTGCCCCTCGAGCGGGCCGGCGAGGAACTCCAACGCGTAGATCCGATCCTCGAGCACGGGGCCGGACCAAGCGATCAACGCGGCCAACGCTCGGGGTTGAGAGCGCAGCGCTTCCGCGTGTTGATCCACGAGTGCCCGCACTTCTTCCGCGAGCACCGCGCTGAGCTCCGGTTCGGTGAGTGGCTCTGGCCTGAGCTCTGGCGCGTGCGGATCCGTCGGCGGTTCGTCGTGATTGCCGCGCTCACCTTTGCCGAGCAGATCAATCAGCACCAGCCGCGGCCGAGTCACCGACTCCAGCTTCTGTTGCTTGCGGCTCTCCCGACGCAGCAGCCGCGCCTGCCCAGGACGCGCGGGGATGCTCACCACGTCCAAGCGGGGAATGATGTCCGGCGCGACAATCACGTTGGGCGCATTCCCGGCGAGCAGCGCGGTCATCGGCAGATCGTCGATGATCTGCTCCGCCTCCACTTCTTCCACCTGCAGCCCTTCGACTTCGCGTGCCTCAATCAACTCCGGCAGCGCTTCGTACTCGTGCACATCCGCGGGCGAGGTGGCGTTGTCCGGGACGGCGAGCAGCAAGAACGGATCCGTGGTCTCGTCCATCTCCGGGCCGGGGCTGAACGTGGACCGCATCAACCCCAGCAGCGTGGCCGCGCTGCTGTTGGTGGGATCCAACGCCAACGCCTCTTCCAACAGATCCGCCGCGCCTATGCGATCGCCTTCGCGCTTTAGCCATTTGGCTGCTTCGATCAGCCGCGCCGCGCGGCGAAGCTCCTGGCTGTCATCGGCCGACATGGGTGCAAACGATTGTCCGCACAGCGCAGAGCGAAGTTTCGGCGGCTACCGGGCTCAGACCGGGCTCAGAAACTGAGACCAATAACCCGTTGAAAACAACCTTGAGAGCTCACGCTTTCTTGGGCGCGGGGAAGAGCGAAGTCGCATAGAGAGGGGCGATGAAACAATTTCCTCTGCGTGATTTCTTCAAGAACCCCGAGCGCGCGTCGTTCACGGTTTCACCCAGCGGCAAGTTCCTGGCGTTCCGCGCCCCTCACCGCAACCGGCTGAATGTCTTCGTTCAACCCCTGGGCGGTGGTGCGGCGCCCACTCGGCTGACGGATGAGTCGGAGCGCGACATCCACGCGTACTTCTGGAAGACGGACGAGCGGATTGTCTACGTGAAGGACTTTGGTGGGGACGAGAACTTCCACCTGGTCGCGTCTTCGCGCGATGGGCAAAGCACGCGGGATCTCACGCCGTTTCCGGGCGTGCGCGCGGAGGTGGTGGATGATTTGGAAGACCACCCCACGGATCTTCTGGTCGCGCTCAACAGGCGCACGCCCGAAGCGTTTGACGTCTACCGGCTGAACACCGCCACCGGCGAGCTCACCTTGGTCGCGGAGAACCCGGGCACCATCGTGAAGTGGCTGACCGATCACGCGGGCGTACTGCGCGTGGGGATCAGCACCGACGGCGTGAACCAGACGCTGCTGTATCGGGAGCACGAAGGAGTGCCCTTCACCCCCCTGCTCACCACCAGCTTCAAGGAGACGGTCAACCCGCTCTTCTTCACCTTCGACAACCGGCGGCTCTACGTGGAGTCGAACCGAGGCCGCGATCGCACCGCGGCCTTCGAGCTGGATCCGGCGACCGCGGAAGAGGGCAAGCTCATTTACGAGCACCCCGAGGTGGACATCGGGACCCTCACGTATTCGCGCAAGCGCAAGGTGCTCACGCTCGGTGAGTCGATCACCGCGAAGCCTGAACGCGTCTACTTCGACGAACAGACGCGCAGACTCTACGAAGCGGTCGCGGCCAAGCTTCCCGGCTATGAGCTGGCGGTGCAGGCGCACGATTTGGCCGAGGAGAAGTTCATCTTCGCCGCGTGGAACGATCGCACCGTCGGCAGCCGCTATCTCTACGAGGCCAAGCGCGGAGAGCTCACGTCGCTGGGCGAGCTGATGCCTTGGCTCCCCGAAGCGGAGATGGCGGAGATGAAGCCCATCAAGTACCCGTCGCGGGATGGGCTGACGATTCACGGTTACCTCACCGTGCCCAACGGTCGGCCCGCGAAGAACCTGCCGGTGATTGTGAACCCGCATGGCGGTCCGTGGGCGCGCGACCTGTGGGGCTTCAACCCGGAGGTGCAGTTCCTCGCCAACCGCGGCTACGCGGTGCTGCAGATGAACTTCCGCGGGTCAGTGGGGTACGGCCGCAAATTCTGGGAGGCCTCTTTCAAGCAGTGGGGCCAGACCATGCAGAACGACATCTCCGACGGCGTGCAGTACCTGATCAAGGAAGGCCTCGCGAATCCAAAACGGATCGCGATCTACGGAGCCAGCTACGGCGGCTATGCGACCCTCGCGGGGGTGACGTTCACGCCGGATCTCTACGCGTGCGCGGTGGACTACGTGGGCGTGTCGAACCTCTTCACGTTCATGGGAACCATCCCTCCGTACTGGAAGCCGATGCTGGATCAGATCCACGAGATGGTGGGCCACCCCGAGCGCGACAAAGAGATGCTCGCGGCGTCCTCACCCGCGCTGCACGCGGATCAGATCAAAGCCCCACTGCTCGTCGTTCAAGGCGCGCAAGACCCTCGCGTCAACGTGAACGAGTCGAACCAGATGGTGGAGGCGCTGCGAAAGCGCGGCGTAGAGGTGGAGTACTTGGTCAAGGAGAACGAAGGCCACGGTTTCCACAACGAAGAGAACCGCTTCGAGATGTATGAGGTAATGGAGCGCTTCCTCAGCCGTCACCTGCCGTCGTAGCCTGTCCCTTTTTTGCCAGCTTTGTTTACAGCAACCGTGATTTTCGCCTTGCCGACAACTCCACACAGGTCGTTGTCCTGTGGATTCACGGAGTCGCAAGGATGTTTCACCCTCGCGGTGCGCTGCAACGGAACGGAGTGATGGGCCTGCTGGTCCTGGTCACCGCCGCTTGCGGTGTTCCTGAGGACTTGGCTGAAACGGACCTCGCCCAGACGCAGCAGGCCATCATCGGCGGCACCGTGACGGCCGCGGAGCCCGCGGTGGTCTCCATTGCCGCGCACGCAGCGGGCAGCTTCTCCACCTGGTACCAGTGCACCGGCGTGGTGATCTCACCGCACGTCGTCATCACCGCGGCCCACTGCATCTCCCCCGCCGCGCTGGCGAAGCTCTCATACTTGAATGACGGCTACGTGATCGACGTGCGCACCGGCACCACGCCGTTCAGCGGCGGCAACAGCCAAGTTTATGAAGTCGCGGAGACGCAGATTGATCCCGCCTTCAACCTGGGCGACTTCCCCGCGGGTCACGACATTGGCGTGGTGATTCTGCGCAACGCCATTCCGGTCACTCCCCTTCCCGTGAACCGCGCGCCGCTCACGTCTGACTTGGTCGGCCGGGTCGCGCGGCAGTTGGGTTATGGCTCCGCGAACGGCGCGTCCGGCGCGGGGATCGGCACCAAGCGCGAAACACAGACGGTGCTCACCCGGTACAACGCGGTGCAGGAGCTCTTCGCGGACCCCAACCACTCGCAGTGCCACGGCGACTCGGGCGGGCCTTCGCTGATGGTGATCAACGGCGTGGAGAAAGTGATGGGCCTGTCCTCGTGGGGCGCCACCAACGCGCGCGGCGAGGCCATCTGCGCGAACGGTTCGTGGGACACTCGGACCGACGTCGTCGCCTCCTTCTTTGATCCATACGTCCGCCGGTTCGATCCCAACTTCCCCATTGACGATGCCGACGCGTACTCGATCGATCAGAACCTGGACACCAACTCCGGCGTGTTCGGCGCGGATGGACGTTCCGGCACCGGCTCGAAAGAGAGCGCGGGCTGCGCCGCGGTTCCTGGTCAGCTGTTGTGGGGGATGTTCCTGTTGCCTCTCCTTCTGCGTCGCCGCAAGGCCTGAACCGCCAGCAACGCCGCGAACGATCCCCGTGGACCGTCCCACGCCGTCTGGTTGCAGCCGCAGCCGGTGCTGACGCTGAGCCCGCGCCCGACACACGGTGGGGTGAGCACGCCCTGATTGTCTTTGAGCATCACCCGCGCGGTGATTCCCGCCGTAGCGGCCTCTTACCCACATTTGCGACCAAGATGCGCACCCACGGTGTGAGAGGTTTCGATATTTTTCTCGACCCGTCGTGCAGGCCGCGTAGAACACGCACCGCTGTGCACCTCTACGATGGGAGATTCGATGTTTCGTCTAGCAGCGCTGGTGTTGGGAGCGATTCTGTTTACCGGGTGTGCGACGGGAAGCCGGGCGTACATGGATTCGCCGTTGTCCAACCACTCTGAGCCGGCGTCGGTGTGGAACCGTCCTCAGGAAGTCGGCTTCGACTGGGGCGAAGAGATCTCCGGTGAGGCGTCCCGTTCCTGCGTTCTGTACTTCATCTGCTGGGGTTACGAGGACGGCGGCATCCTCGACGGTCTGACCGGTCTGGTGGGCGGCATCTTGGGCCGCGGCGGCGTGGCGGTTCAGGATCCGTTGGTTCGCGCGGCGGCGTCCGTTGCCGTGAACAAGACCCCGAAGGCTGACGGCGTGTTCGTCACCAGCCACGAGACCGACAGCTTCGACATCTTCATCTACAAGCACCGTTCGGCGAAGGTGAAGGGCAAGGCGATCACCGTGCGCGCGATTGGCGAAGTCTCGCAGGATCGCTCGGACAAGGTCCGCAACCTGTCCTCCATCAACGGCGCCCTCATCCAAATGGGCCCGGACCTGAAGTAGTCGAAATTGTTTCCGATTCAAGCGGGGGCGGCCTTCGGGTTCGCCCCCGGTTTTTTTGCGCGGATCCGTAAAGCGACCTGGCACAACCTGCCTTTTGCATTCACGAAAATCACAGCATGCCCACTTCGATTTCACCCGCCTCCCTGCAGAACGCCGTCGCGCAGCTGGAAGCGACGCGGAGCAAGGAACGTGACGGGTTGCTCAACGCGCCCGGCAAGCTGATCACGGACATCTTCTCCAAGACAGGGAAGCATTTGGACGAGGCCACGCGGGAAGCGCGAGCCGCGTTGAATGAAGGCATGGCTGACGGCGCGCTGAGCGCGGATGAAGCGCAGCGGGTGCAGAGCGCGGTGATGCGCGGCGCGCTCGAGGCCACGCACTACGAGAACGCGAAAGAGCGCGTCGGCAACATCGCGGGCGGTCTGCTGATGGGTCTTGCTCCGCTGGGCGGCGCTGCTGGCATTGCAGCCGTCGCGCTGAAGGCGGCGCTGCTGAACGTGGGCACGCACGCGGTCTTGGAGGGCAAGGGTTACTCGGCGAAGGACCTCGCGAAAGACGCAGTGGTGGGCGCGGGCACGATGGGCGTGGCCGCGAAGATGTGGGGAGCCAAGTCGCTCGCACTGACCGACGCGGCGAGCGGGACCGCCCTGGCCGCGCAAGCCGCGATCGTGAACGGAACGAGCAACGCGGTCTTCTCGGGCCTTCAGCAGGGACTGCGCGACGACAACTGGTCGGAGGGCGTGGGCTCCGGTGCGGCGAAGACGGCAGCCGCCGCAGGCG
>JBQTKE010000317.1:0-7362 GCA_052386435.1 Myxococcaceae bacterium | reverse complement strand
GCAACGATTTCGCCCGAGCAGCTTGGCTCTCTCTGCGTGACGGCGAGCCCATTCACTTCGATGCTGCCCTGCATGAGCACCTGGGACAGACCGTGGCGGAGTTGATCGATCCCAGCCCCGCCATGCGAGCGCGCTTGCGCGACAGCGGCGGCAAGAACCTGGCGAACAGCGTGCACGCGCGGGTGGGAGCGCTTCGAAAAGGACACTTTCCCGCGCGACCGCAAGAGTGTCGCAACTGTTCCTTCCGGATGGTCTGCCGCATCAGCGAACGGCGCCTGAACGATGTCTTCTGACGCTTCCAGAACCTCGAGTCGCGCGCGCTTTTCAAAACAACGTTTCCGCTGTCAGCGCGAGAACGAAGTATGAGGGTGGGGATCCCTGCAGCACTGCTGAAGGAGGCGCCCAAGGCCACCCCGGCCTTGGGACGGTGCTCGCCACGTTGCTCGAACGCGAGATCGAAACCGAGGCCGATATGCGTGACACTGCTCTCGGGAAGTCGTCGGTGTCGTACCAGATGCCCCTGTTGGAGCTGATCGGCGAGGACGGTCACCCGCTCAAGGCGCTCGTCTTCAGGACCAACCCGCACGGGCCCAAGGCGCTGACGTACCGCGACTACTTTCAGGACGGATTGAATGAAGGCGGCAGCCTCAAGCCGGGCGCGCTCGCGTATCTCATGGCCGCTCGCGGCGGCTTTGAGCGAAGCGTGGGAGAAGAGCTGCGCGGAGGTGGCCGCTGCCTCGCGTACTGGGACAACTCGTACTTCAACACCCAGGCGACGTTGCGCGAAGCGGTTGACCCGCTGCTGGCAGAGGGCGCTCGCCGGGCGCGACAGGTTCCCGACCTGGAGGTCTTGGAAGACATCGCGGCGCGAGCTTGGAGCGATCCCGCGGCTCGTCGCCAGCTCGACGGTCTGATCGAGCTCGTTGAGGGCGCCGCGACCCCACTGGTCTTCCGGGACGCGCAGAAGCCAGAGGATGCCCTCGGCTTAAGGCGCGTTCCTGTCTGAGAGCGTGCGCTGCATCTGCTCGAACGCGAGGTCACCACGGCCGTCGACGCGAAGCGGACCCCGAAGACGCAGGCCCAAGCGGATGCCTTCTATCGGGATCTGGCGGACACGGCGCTCAATCTCGGCGGAAGCATGTACCTCACGCACCAGCTGCCATTCACCCGAGACCAGGTCCTTCGCGCCTATCCCGAGCTGCCGGAAATATTCGAAGCGAAGAAGAAATGGGATCCGACGGGCATGTTCGACAACGTTCTTGTTGAAAAGTATCGCTCGGAACCAAGGAAAGCTTGAAGCAGGCCGTGGTCTTGATCCGAATCGGATTAGACCCAGCCCGCGGTTGGTCTGATGGTCTGGTCATTTTGCCTTCGACGCCCCGAAAAGCCTTTGCCACTCACGAGTTGTGGAGGGCTGCACTCGAAGTCGGGCGCGGTACGCGCGATTTCGGTCGCGGTGGTCCAGCTTTCCCTCCACCGATGCCTGATGCCGCGCGCGGATGACCTTCCGCAGGGCCCGCCTGCCGCTGTCTCGGCACGCGGGCGCGCAGTAGCCATGAGCTTTCTATCTCGCTCAGTCCCAGATGTTGCTGCCGGAGTCGATGATGTTGCCTTGCAGATCCGACTCGGCCCAATTGACTTCGATTCCGTCGTACGCGCCATCAACGTACTCCCGGGTCTCCATGCGGTAGCCCGTCGTGCTGCCTGCGTCGTTCTTTACTGACTCGTAGATAACCTCGTCCGCCCCGGAGGAATCGATTTCGCCCTGAAGGGCCTGCAGGATTTCCGGCGGCACTTCGCTCTCGGAGATTTCGTGGTAGCTCCCTACGGAAGCGACCTCTACGCCGAAGTTTTGAACTTCATCACTCAGGTCCGACTCCGCCGGAAGCTCCGACTGGTAGATGAGCCCGTCGCGGTCATTGTCGACATTGATGAGCTGTTCGGCCGCCCAACCCATGTAGCTGGAGGCGAACACCGCGGAAGGCACCCTTCCGCCCGCCGTGCCAGCGGTGAAATTGGCGAAGTTGTCCTTCATCCAATCCGGTAGGTTCTTGCTCTCAGCAGCGGTGAGGATCGAGTCCCTGCCGGCGGCCTCATTGATGGCGCGTCCTGCAGCGGTACTCAGTTGGCGAATGAAGGTGGGGAGATTGTTGATGCGGTAGTCAGCGGCCATGGTCCATTGTGCTCCTCGGTTCGCCCTGCACCATGCAAGGGGAAGAATGAGCGGATTGTCTGACCTGTAGCTTTCTGAGTTGCGACGAGAGCCTGAGTTGTTACAGAGCTGGCGCGGATTATCGGCGGCCCGAACGTCAGCGCATCGTTTTCCGCGCGTTCTCGAAACTAAGGAAACAGGAGCATGGCGGCTACCGCGCAGTCGATATCCCGCCAGCGGTGGAGTCTTGAACGCGACAACCATGGTGCCGTGGCTCAACGGACACGCTTCGGATCCGAGCGCGCGAATCCGGCGCCCGGCCCAGGACAGGTGTGCGTCCGCGTCCTAGCAGCGGCCATGAATGCCGCGGATTGGCACATTCTGCGCGCGTCTCCGTTTTTGGCGCGCTTCGCGGTCGGGATGTTCCGGCCGAAGTTCAACGTGCTGGGTTGTGATCTCGCCGGCTTGGTCGACGCCGTCGGTGCTGGCGTGTCGCGATTCAAGATCGGCGACGAGGTGATGGGCGAGATGGGGAGCGGAGCGTTCGCCGAGGCGGTTTGTGCCCCTGAGAAGGTCTTTCACTGCAGGCACGGAGAGCTGGACATCGTGGCACAACGAGGCGACACCTGCTGCTTCGTGGAGGTTCGGATGCGATCGACGGCGGTGTGGGGCGATCCCTCTCAAACGGTTTCGTTCCGCAAGCAGCGCAAGGTCGTCAAGGCGGCGCTCCACTACCTTTTTCAGCACGACCTCACCAATCTGGCGCTTCGCTTCGATGTGGTCGCCGTCGTGGGGCAGGGCGGCGGCGCCAAGGTGGAACACATTCCCAACGCCTTCGACGCGGGAATGTGATCGATGCCCGGACGTCTCTTCCTCGTCGCAACCCCCATCGGAAACCTGGGCGACATCACGCGCCGGGCGCTGGAGGTTCTGGGGCAGGTCCAGTTCATCGCCTGTGAGGACACCCGGCATTCGCGCGTCTTGCTCGACCACTTCGGCATTGCCAAGGACACGGTCAGCCTCCCCGCCTTCGCCGAGGGGCAGCGGGCGGGGCGCATTCTCGACCGCATCAACGCAGGGGAAGACTGCGCGCTGATCACCGATGCCGGCAGCCCGGCCATCAGCGATCCTGGGGAGACATTGGTCGCAGAAGCGCTGCAACGGAACCTCCAGGTCATCCCCGTTCCAGGCGCGAGTGCAGCCATCGCCGCACTCTCTGTCTCCGGGCTTCCCACGGGGCGATTTCATTTCCTTGGCTTCCTCCCGAGAAAGGGTCCAGAGCGTACCGCTATGCTTGAAGAGGTCGCGCCGCTCTCCGCCACGTTGATCCTCTACGAGTCTTCGCGGCGAGTCTCCGACACTCTGACGGACCTTCGTGCCGTGCTCGGAAACCGCAGGGCTTGCGTGGCCCGAGAGCTCACCAAGCTTCACGAGGAGTTGGTGCGGGAGCCACTCGAAACGCTCGTCGCGCGCTACGCAGATCAAGAGGTCAAAGGCGAAGTCGTGCTTCTCGTCGAAGGCCGCACCGGTGAAACCCGCTGGAGCGAGGACGAAGTCCGAAAGGCGCTTTCAGAGGGACTCGCGCGCGGCGATCGGCTCAAAGCCCTCGCGACAGAGATTGCGAAGCAGGCAGGGTGGCCGGGGCAGGACGTGTACCGCCTGGGGCTGAGCCTCAAAAGCTGAAGGTCAGCATCGCATCCAGCAGGAACGTGTTGGAGTCCAGTCGACACAAAGCAAGGGAGCTCGTCGGGAACTTCAAGAACGCTGGCGCGGCCTTTAGAATCCGCTGGCACTTCCCGGTCAGCGTAAATGGCTTCCGCGGTCGGTGTGGTGGAGCAGCCCTCGGGCACCGAACATCCGCGGAGCGCCTGACCCAGAGTGGCGACGACAAGCTCGGTGGCGATGGATTTGCTGGCCGTCCAGCCGAAAACCTTCTTGCTGAAGAGGTCAATGAGGACGGCCACGTAGACCGACCAGCAGCAGTCCAAACGAATCCTTGGCGACTGCCAGTGGAGTATGGGTTGCCCATACACTTGCGTATGGGTAATACTTCTTGGACATGAAGACGACAGTTGAGATTGCGGATGTCCTGCTCGACCGAGCGAAGCGGCTCGCGCGCCGGACGCACCGACCGCTCCGGGCATTGATCGAGGAAGGACTGCAGCATGTCCTCGAAGAAGAGGCGGCACCCACGTCTTTTCGACTGCCAGATCGAAGCGTCGGCAAGAAGAATGGCGACAATCCGTTGGAGTCGTTGTCCTGGCAGGATCTGAGGGACGAAATATATAGAGGGCGGTGAGCGTGATCGCCGTTGATACGAACGTCTTGGTTTATGCCCATCGTCGCGAGGCTCGGGAGCATGAGGTCGCCAAAGGCGTCGTGGGAGCTCTCGCGCAAGGTCCCGTCGCGTGGGCAATTCCTTGGCCCTGTCTCTATGAGTTCTTCAGCGTCGTCACGAACCAACGTATCTGGAAGAAGGCAGCGAGTACCCCGGATGAGGCGTCGTCACAGATCGCAGCCTGGTGCGAATCGCCAACGGTGCGGCTCATCAACGAAACCACAGAATTCTGGCCCATTCTCGACCGGCTGATTCGCCGGCCCCGAGTGCGCGGAGCTGTCGTTCATGACGCACGTATTGCAGCAGTGTGTCTTTGTCACGGGGTGGAAGCACTGCTGACCCGGGACCGGGACTTCAATCTCTTCCCCGAGCTCGTCACGCGCAACCCATTGCTGTGACACCGCGCGTTTTCTGACAGGCTCCGCTGACGTTGGCTTTCACGCGCCGCGCGCAGCGTCGAAAGTCTGCCGGACGGCCGCCGATTCAACGAAGTGCGCGAACAGCTTCCATCGTTGCGCCAGTTGGCGGCAATGAACCGGCTGTTGTCGGGGTCAGCAGCGAGCAATGCTTGAGCGTCGCTCTTCGCCAGCTCACGAGCAGAGAGAGCCCAGCCGTCGTCGGGAAAGGTCCGCTAAGCCGCGGGCCTAAGATGCGATTCCCGTGTGAGGACAGACGTTCGCCAGGGTCGATGTCGGACCGGCCATTAATATGAGCCATCATGTCACTGGCCCCGTCACTGCTTTCCCTCGAGAAGAACCTCGCCCTGTTAGCGGGGGCCGGCGCGGGCAAGACGTACAACCTGGTCACGCTCTGCCTGCACTTGCTCAGCGGGTCGCGTGGGGCGCCCCTGCGGACGTCGCAGCTGTGCCTGTTGACATTCACCGACAAGGCCGCGACGGAGCTGAAGGATCGGCTGCGTGCGCGCCTTGACGGGCTGTCTCGCGGAGAGGTTCCTGACCCAGCACTGGGATTGCCCTCGCAGCCTCCGGAGTTTTGGCGCCGAGTTCGCGATGATCTCGGCGCGGCGCTGATCGGGACGTTTCACTCGCTCTGTATCCAGCTTCTGCGTCGCGCGCCCGCGGGCTTCGGTGTGGATCCCGCGTTCTCGCTGCTCGATGAGCGGACGGGCGCGCAGCTCATTGAGGATTGCGCCGAGCGGTTGGTCGTTGACGCGCTTGATGAGGACAACCCACCCGTCGTCGAGCTTTGCCGCGAGCTCAACTTCACGGCGCAGGGTCGCGGCCGTGGGCTGGTCACGTATCTGTGCGAGGTCTACGGGAAGCTTCGTGAGGAAGGGCTTGAGGCTGAGATGCTTCGAGTCTCCGACGAGGTCTTGGCGCGCGCGGATTTCGATGCCCACTTGATCGAGGCGAAACGGCTGCTCAGTGCGGCTCGGGATGCGGACCGGCAGGGGAAACGCAGTTTCGCAGAGACGCTCGCGCGGGTGGCCTCCGCGTTCGAGACGCTCACGTTCGAGCGGTTCCAATCGGACTGGCCACGCCTCGAGAGGGCGCTGGAGCAAGAGCCGGGACTCATGAGGCTCAAGGACGACCGCAAAGAGCTCGCGGTTCATCTCTTGGGGCAACCGAAGGAAGGGCGTTTTGGGCTGCGCGACAAGTATGCGGGCTGTTTGATCGCTCCGTTTGAACGCGCTTTCGTGGGACTGCTGGGTGGGCTGAAGCAGCGGCATCGCGAGGCGCTCGCCCGTCGTGGCGCGTTGGACTTCGCCGAGCTGGTGGTCCTCACCCGCGACTTGCTGCGCGATCACGTCTCAGTTCGTCGCGAAGTGCAGGAGCGGATTCGCGCGCTCTTGGTCGACGAGTTTCAGGACACGAACCGGCTTCAACTTGAGCTGGTGACGTTGCTTTCGGAGCGGCGTGAGGGCGCCCCTCGGAGCGATACCCGCGAGCTGCCGCTGGAACCGGGGTTTCTCTGCGCGGTGGGAGATCGCAAGCAATCCATCTACGAGTTTCGCGGCGCGGACGTCTCCGTCTTCGAGAAGTTGGCCCTGCGCATTGAGTCTGAAGGAGGCGCGCGCGGCCACCTGCAGCAGAATTGGCGCTCATCCCCTCTGATGCTCGCTTTTTTCAACGAGCTCTTCGCCCTGGTCATGCGGCCCAGCGTCACGCCGCGTGATTACGAGGTGGCTTACGCAGCCGAAGGGGACGATCTGCGGCCGGTCCGTCCCAACTTGCGCCCGTCGGCTTGTGTGGACCGGCTTGTCTATGCGCCGAACGAGACCGCGGAGCTCTGCCGGGCGCAGGATGCGGACGGGGTGGCGCGCTGGATTCGGTCGGTGCTCGTGCCCGAGGCCCAGCCGTGCGTTGTTGATCAGGGGCAGCTTCGGCGGGCGGGGGGAGGGGATGTTGCGATCCTTTTTCGGCGATTCAGTTTCTTGGAGGTCTACCGACAGGCGCTCACGCGCATGGGAGTGCCACATCGCGTGATCCGCGGCCGTGGCTTCTACGGCGCGCAAGAGGTGCTCGACCTCGCGGCGCTGCTCTCACTGGTGGTGGATCCCACGGACAATGTCGCCTTCGCGGCCGTGCTTCGATCCCCGCTGGTCGGGATCTCCGACGCCTCTCTCTTCCGCATCTCTCTGGCGGGCGGAGACCGGCTCTCCCTCGCCGCGGCCCAGCGCCCGGGTGCCCTGGAGGATTTTGACTTTCCGCAGGACGAGGCAGAGCGGGTTTCACGTCTTCTCCGCCTCTATCCGCGGCTGCGCAAAGAGCGTGATCGGCTCGGGATCCGCCCACTGCTGCAAGTGGCTCTCGCGGAGACGGATCTGCGCGTCTCCTTGGCGGGCACTCCTTATGGCGAACAGGCGCTCGCGAACGTGGACAAGCTGTTGGATCTGGCCGCGCGTTGGGAT
>JBQTKE010000316.1:0-5147 GCA_052386435.1 Myxococcaceae bacterium | reverse complement strand
GTTGTCGAGGAGATTGACGAGCACCTGTTCGAAGCGATTGGAGTCTGCCTGCACCCAAACTGGCTCTTTGGAAACGGACAGCTCAAGCGGGTGCTCCCGCCGATCCGCATACGTATTCACCACTCCCTCGACGAGTGAATCCAGCCGAGTCGGCACGAGTTGGACTGAGAGTTTTCCGGACCCAATGCGAGCAACGTCGAGGAGATCGTTGATGAGCGCGGTGAGCCGCAACAGGTGTCCGCGGACGGGTTTGATGAGCGCCGGATCGCCCCGGTCGCTCTTCTCCATGCTGCGCTCCAGCGCCGCGACTCGCAGGAACAGAGGTGTCAGCGGCGTCTTGAGCTCATGAGACACCACCGACAGAAAGTCGTTCCGCGCCCGGACTGCCTCCTGCGCTTCCTCGTAGAGCCGTTGGGTCCTCTGCTCCACCAACTTGCGTTCCGTGACGTCCTGCAGGAACACGCCAATGCCCAGCCTCGCCCCTTCCACAGAGTCGACCGGATGGACGCTGTACTGGTAGGTCCGCTCCTGCGAGCCGCCCCCGGGCTGCTGCAACGTCTCACCCTGGTCCGGTGGCTCGCTGGAGTGCGCCGTGAGTCGAAGGACCCTCTCCGCATCCTTGGCGATGGGGCCAGGCAGCAGATCTCGCGCGAGCGTTCCGACTCCAACCTGGTCAGGCTTGCCCAGGATCTGAGTGAGCTGCTTGTTCAAGGCCACGCAGCGCAGTGACGGGTCGAAGACCGCAATCCCCATGGGCGCGGTCTTGAAGAGCAGGTCCAAAAGGGCCGTCGCGTGTGCGCGCGCGATATCACTCCGTCTTTGTTCGGTGACGTCCTCAACGATGACAACACCGCCCTCCATGCACGGAGCGAAGTGCGCCCGCATGAAGATGTTCCTGTTGCCTGTGACGGTGAGGTACGGGCCGTCAAAATAGGCGCTCTCTCCGCGGAGGACGGCTTGGATGCAGGCCACAAGCTTTCGGTCCTTCAGCGAGCGCAGGTGGAGGCCGATAAGCCGCTCCCTTCCTGCCCCCGCTATGCCTAACAAGTAGTCGTTGCAGGCAGTCACCACCCCGCGTCGGTTGAAATGCAGGAGACCCAGCGGAGCCGTCGCGAAGATGAGTTGATAGAAGCGGTCGATGTTCGCCGGCGGAGGCGCGCTCTCCTCCGACGGCGCCAAGGGGAGCAGCCGCTCCGGCGGGTCCTCGGTGAGGTCCACTGCGTCTGGCAGTTGGCGCATGCTCAGCACCCACCGCTCGTCTTCACCCTGACCGCTTCGTCCCGCCGTGCAATCCAGCTCCAGGATAAGCCCATCGTTGCGCAGAAGCGCGGTTCGGATGGGGCGGCCATGCAGTGAAGGCATCCTATCGAGCACATGCCGGAGAAACGACTTGTCGCCCACGGTTCGCAGAGGCTCAGGCACCAACTCAAGAAAGGGCCTGCCCAGCAGCTCTTCTTGAGACCAGCCAAGGACGCGCGCGGCGGCAGGATTAAAGCAGCGAATGCGCTCGCTCGTGTCCGTTGCCACGAGGGGATCCGGAATTCCCTCAAGGAGCTGCCTCACGTCTTGGCCAACGATCCCCACGTTCAGTCCCGTCTCAACGCGCTCAGACGCGCTTTAGACCAAGTTTCGACATGCAGGACCGGCGGCGCATCGTCTTGCAGTCAGCCGGGCGTTGGCTTTCAGGGAGGGGCACCGTCCGCGCTCACATCCGGCGCCAATTCCCCTTCATTCCGGAAACGCCTCCTCCCCTCGTACTCTGTTGAGTTATGACCGCGACCTCTTACGTCCACGGTGGGACCGACCCGCGCGAAGTGGCTCGACTGGAGAAGCAGGCCGAGTTCTCCGCCTTCTTCACGATGAAGGGCTTCGAAGCGCCGGCCGGGGCGAAGATCCTGGACGTCGCGACGGGCGTGGGTGCGACCGCGGGTGCCCTGATGCGGCGGTTGCCGGGCGTCCAGGTTTTCGGCGTCGACCTCAGCCCGAATCAGATCCGCGAGGCGAAGCGCAACCACCCGCAAGCGCACTACACGCGGGCCAATGCGGGGTGTTTGCCGTTTCGCGAGGCCAGCTTTGATCGCGTCTTCTGTTCGTGGCTCCTCGAGCACGTGCCGGATCCGCTGCCTATTCTTCAAGACGTGCGCCGCGTCCTCGTCCCCGGCGGGTACTGTCAGCTCACCGAGGTCGACAACTCTACCTTCGCCGTCACGCCGCCCGACGCGGACATCGAATGGGTGATGAACGCGCTCAACGAAGCGCAGATTCGAGGCGGAGGCGACCCGTTCGTCGGGAAACGCGTGAGGAGATTCTTCGAGCAGGCCGGCTTTTCGAAGATCGACGCGCAGCTCCCAAAGATGGTCGGCGATGCAGGGGACCCTGCTTTCTACAAGGCGTTCGCCGTGGAGTTCGCGGAGATCTTCGAAGGGCTCGACGAAGCGCTGGGCGCGGCGAACACAGCACGCATTCAACTCGCGGCGACCAAGCTGCGCGCCCGAGTCGACCAGCCCGGCACGTCCATGCACTATTCACCGGTCGTGGTTCGCGCCTATCGCTGATATGTGCGGCGCATGACTGAACCTCGCACCGCCCTCATCACCGGCGCCTCCAGCGGCATTGGCCGCGCTCTCGCCCTCTGGTTCGCGCGTCGCGGTACGCGCGTGTTCGCTGCCGCGCGCCGGGAGGACGCGCTGAGCGCTCTGGCAGCCGAAGCACAAGCCGCGGGAGGAACGATTGAGCCCGTGAAGCTTGATGTCGCGGACACGGCGGAGGTCTTCCGGATCGTGACTCAGCTGGAGAAAGACAGCGGCGGACTGGAGCTGGTCGTGGCCAACGCGGGCGTCGGCGGTGACACGTATGCCAAGCGTATGAACTGGGAGCTGGTTTCCAAGATCATTCAGATCAACGTGTCCGGTGCGTCCGCGACCCTCTGTGCCGCGCTGCCCGGGATGGTCGGGCGTGACAAGGGGCACTTGGTGGGCATCTCGTCGGTCGCTTCGCTGCGAGGGCTGCCGCGCTCCGCCGCCTACAGCGCGTCCAAAGCCTTCCTCACCACTTTCCTCGAGGGACTGCGCGTGGATCTGGTCAAGACGCGGATCCAAGTCACCGCGATTCAGCCAGGCTTCGTCAAGAGCGAGCTCACCGCGAAGAACCGCTTCAAGATGCCGTTCCTGCTCGAAACGGAGGACGCGGTCGATCGGATCGGCCGCGCGATTCTCAAGGGCTCCAGCGAGATGACGTTCCCCTGGACGACCGCCACCTTGATGCGAACGCTGGCGATGCTTCCCAACAGTCTCTACGACCGGGCAGCCCAAAGGTTGCGGTAGCGACGTCGCTTCGCTCGTCTATGAGGAATGCCAGACCGGCGTGCGACCTCATTCATCTACCTCTCGCGAGCTGAGCTACTCCACGTTCATGATGTCGACTTCGCGCGGATCGATATGCCCCTTCTCCACAGGTGCATCCTTCGGCTCGGTGCCTTTGCGGAACCACATGGGCACGGCGTTCTTTCCGCCTGTCGTCGCCTTGCCGGTCTTCGAGTCAATCTTCAGCTGAACAACCTCGAGCCCCGCGGGCGGCGCGAACTCAGGCTGAGGCCTACCGGCGAGCGCGTCCTTCATATAGGCCAGCCACATGGGCAATGAAGCGCGACCACCGGTCTCGTAGCGACCCAAGGGGTGAACGTTTTTGTCGTAACCCACCCAGGTCACGGTGACGAGGTCGCGCGTGAAGCCCGCGAACCAGGCGTCGAAGGAGTCGTTGGTGGTTCCGGTTTTGCCCGCGGCGGGCTTGCCCAGCTTCTGCGCGGACGCGCCGGTGCCTTCCTTCACAACGCCGCGCAAGAGATCGACGAGGACGAAGCCGTTCTCCGGCTGCATCACCTGCTCACCCGGCTCATAGAGACGAGCGTAGCCGCCAGCGATGCGGTCATTGAGCGACGCCCAAGCGTCATCAAAAGAGGTGTGATCTTCCAGGGTGCGTCCGTAACGATCTTCGACCTTGCGCACGAAGTACGTGGGCCGCTTGTTCCCCAGTCGATCGAAGGTCGCGTACACCTGCGCCAGCTCGTACGGGTACACGCACGAAGACCCGAGCGCGGCGGAGAAGTCTTCGTTCATGGGCGTAGAGAGGCCGAGCTGCTTGGCCCACGCGGACATCTTCTTCACGCCTACGGAGCCGAACGTCTTCACCGCTGGGATGTTCAGAGAATTCACCAGCGCGGTGCGGACGGTCACGTCACCCAGGAAGTTCTCGCTGAAGTTTTGCGGCTTCCAGCGGACCTCCGTGTCCTCGGTGTCCATGACGACGGGACTGTCGACCAACATCTTCGCTTCGGTCCACTCCAGCTGCTCCAGCGCGGCCGAGTAGACCAACGGCTTGTAGGAAGACCCGGGCTGACGGCAGGCCTGGAACGCGCGGTTGAACTCATTCGCGTCGAAGTCGTAACCGCCGACCATCGCGGTCAGGTACTGGCGATGTGGATCGATCGAGACGAGCGCGCCCTGCAGCTCCGGTTCTTGCTCCAAGCGGAACAGCGTCGCGCCTTCGGGGATCGCCTTCTCGTACTTCATCCCGTACTGCTCTTTGTCTTCGGCGAGATCTTTTAGCTGCACGTGGCGGACGGTGATGACGTCGCCCGGCGCGAGCACGCGCTTCACGCTCTCGATCATAGACGCGGGGTAGTAGCCCTCTGGGTTCACCTTCCGCGCCCAGCGCATGCCGAGCAGCGGGAGCACGCCTTTGAACGCTCCTACTTGGACGTCCGCGGACATGCCGTCGTCCGAGACGCCGGTCACGAGCGCGACATAAAGGCGCCCTTCCTCCAGCTTCTCGTCGCCCATCACCTTCTTCATCTTGGCGATGAATTCCGGACGCTCGGCCGCTTTGAGCTGCAGCACCGGACCCCGGAAGCCCTGACGCTTGTCCACCTCAAGAAGGTTATGAAGCACAGCCTTCTGCGCCGCGCGCTGACGTTCGGACTCCATCGTCGTGTAGACGCGCAGACCCTCGTTGAGCAGGTTGCTGGTCCCGTAGCGGTCCTTCACATAACGGCGCACTTCTTCGGTGAAGTACGGCGCGAACTCGTGGAACACGTCCTCCAAGGGGAAGACGGCGATCTCGGTCTTGTTGGCGGTCTCCCATTCGACCTT
>JBQTKE010000315.1:0-5803 GCA_052386435.1 Myxococcaceae bacterium | reverse complement strand
TCCTTGCCGTGGAAGTCGACACGCCGGGCAAGGTCGCGCACCGCGTGCGCTGGAAGGATCCTTCGCTGTTCCAGGCAACTGCGGAAGTCATCGTCGACTGGCACAGACGCAACCAAGTCCTCTCCGCAGCGCTGTAGCCGCCCAACGCTCACCCGCTGCAACAATGCCGCGCAGACCGCGGGGTCCACAAACCTGTCCAATCTCAGCCAATGTCCGGGCATTGGCCGTCTGAAAGCGCGACTCACACGTTGAAGCGGAAATGCACGCAGTCGCCGTCTTGAACGACGTACTCCTTGCCTTCCATCCGCAGCAGACCCTTGTCGCGCGCCGCGGACTCAGAGCCACCGAACTTGAGCAGGTCTTCCCAGCGAATGACCTCGGCCTTGATGAAGCCGCGTTCGAAGTCGCTGTGAATCACGCCGGCCGCTTGAGGCGCCTTCCAACCCGTATGAATCGTCCAGGCGCGCACTTCCTTGGGACCCACTGTGAAGTACGTCTGCAACCCGAGCAGTTTGTAACCAGCGCGCACGACCTTGTGCAGCCCGGGCTCTTCCAGGCCCACGCTCTCCAAGAAGCTTTTTCGCTCTTCAGGCGGGAGCTGCTGAATCTCTGACTCAATCGCCGCGGCCAGGGTGACGACCTCCGCCTTCTCCTTGGCGGCGATCTCCTTCACCTTCTTCACGAGAACGTCCGAGTCTTCTTTGCCCAGCTGCCCTTCGGCGATGTTGGCGATGTAGAGCACCGGCTTGGCAGTGAGCAGAAAGAGATCCGCGATCTCCGCCTTCTCCTCATCGCTCAGTCCAATCGCGCGCACCGGAGTGCCCGCGTCCAGCCCGGCCTTCACCTTGGTGAGCACCGCGACCTTCACCTTCGCGGCTTCTCCCTCTTTCCCCGCCGACTTCGCCGAGCGCTGGTTCTTCTCCAGGCTCTTGTCGACCGACTCCATGTCCTTGAGACAGAGCTCCGTGTCGACCACGTCCTTGTCGCGACCCGGATCCACGCTGCCTTCCACGTGGGTGATGTTCTCGTCCACGAAGCAGCGCAGCACGTAGAGCACCGCGTCCACTTGCCGAATGTTGGCGAGGAACTGGTTGCCCAGCCCTTCGCCCTTGGACGCGCCGCGGACCAGACCGGCGATGTCCACGAACTCCAGCGAGGTCGGGATCACCTTCTCCGGCTTCACCACGTCCGCGAGTTGATCCAGCCGCGCGTCGGGGACTGGGACCACGCCCACGTTGGGCTCAATGGTGCACAACGGGTAGTTCGCGGCTTGCGCCCCCGCGTTGGAGAGCGCGTGGAAGAGAGTGGACTTGCCCACGTTGGGCAAGCCGACGATTCCGATGGAGAGACCCACGCTGCCGCCTTATTCGTTGCGACGTCGAGCGCTGCGCTAGGCAGTGCGACGAAGATCCTGCTTGGGAAGCTGATCGATGAACTGCTCCGCAAGAACGCGGTGCTTACTGTCGTCCATCTTCTCCGCGATGAGCTTCTCCGCGATCTGCAGAGCCAGATCCACCGAGATGCCCTTGATCTCCGCGAGCGCCTTCTGGCGTTCCGCGTTGATCTCACGCGCCGCGGTGCCCTTGAGCTCGTCCGCTTCCTTGCGGCTCTTCGCCATCAGCTCGTCGCGGAACTTGTCCATGTCCGCCTTGCTTTTCTGCAGCGCTTCCGCCGCTTCGCGACGCGCAGCCGCGATCGCGACTTTCTGTTCGGCGAGCAGCTTCTCCGCTTCGGCGCGTTCACGCTTGGCGGACTCAATGGCGTTTTTGATCTGCTTCTCGCGCTCAGCCACGAGGTCGAGGATGGGCTTCCACGCCTTCCAGCGAAGGACGAACGCCACCAGGATGAAGGTGAGCAGCGTCCAGAAGATGAGGCCCGGACGGATTTCGGTAATGCCGGACGCGAGGAGAAGGAAGCTCATGGGTTTTCCTTAGGAAGCAATGAGGAGAACGGCGAGGTCGCCCCCGCCGTTCGCCCGCTGTTCGTCAATGAGTCGATTACGTCTTGTTCGCGAGGATGATGCAGACGACGAGCGCGAAGAGCGTCGCGCCTTCGATGAGCGCCGCCGCGATGATCATGGTGGTGCGGATGTCGCCGCCAGCCGCCGGCTGACGAGCGGTGCCGTCCATGGCAGCCGCGGCCAGACGGCCAATGCCCATGGCAGCGCCGATGACACAGAGACCGGCGCCAAGGCCGGCAGCGAGGAACGCGAGAGCGAAATTCGTCATGGTCTTCTTCCTGTTCGACTTCGTATGACCCACTTCTCGGGGGGGTCGTTAAAGCCCATCGGGTGCTACCTCCGAGACCAGCTGCATCCCGGGTCCTGTCCGCGCTTAAAGCGCGCAATTCATCTCAGCCGTGCGACGCGCGCTCAGCGATTCAGCCGTGCGCCTTTCCGTGGGCGTGCGAGCCATGGGCGTGGCTGTGATCGCCAGCCCCTTCCGCGTGACCGTGGTCATCGTGCGCGTGGTGTCCCATCGCCACACTCATACCGATGAACAACGCGGAGAGCATGGTGAAGACGTAGGCCTGAAGGAAGGCGACGAAGAGCTCCAACACGTAGATGCCCATCGCCATGGGAACGGAGACCGCCGCCATGCCGGGGTGGAGCATGAAGATGAGGCCGAGCAACGAGAAGATGACGATGTGCCCCGCGAGCATGTTCGCGAAGAGACGCATGGTGAGTGCGAAGGGCTTGGTGAAGAGTCCCAGCACTTCGACCGGAACCATGATCGGCCAGAGCCACCAGGCCACACCGCCCGTGAGGTGCTTAAGGTAACCGCCCAGCCCCGCCGCGCGAATACCGGCGATCTGAGTCAGAACGAACGTGCAGAGAGCAAGGCCGGCGGTGACCGCGATGTTCGCCGTCGCCGTCGCCATCCAAGGCACAAGGCCGAGCAGGTTCATGAAAAGGATGAAGAAGAACGCGGTGAGCAGGTAAGGCGTGAAGCGAGGGCCTTCCGCGGTGCCAATGTTCTTGATGGCGATTTCATCGCGGATGTAGACGACCAGCATCTCGAAGAGGTTCTGCGACGTGCCGCGAGGAACCAGCTGGTTCTTGTTCCGGTTGCTGCCCAGGAACACCGCGAGGATGAGCAGGAACGCGGCCAGCCACAGCATCACCGTGTGCTTGGTGGGGCGCAGGTCGACACAGCCCGCGAACAAAGCGTCAAACGTCGAGGTGTGATCGTGAAACGGCTCACAGGCGTTGGGCTTGGTTTCGATCAGCAGCGCGCTGAAAACTTGGTCGAGGTGAACGACCGGGTTGTTGCCCGTGTAGAGCGGACCCGGCATCTCGAACTCGTAGTCAGCCGAGTCGCTCACGTGGTGCATGATGTACGCCGACGGATCGTCGGGATGAGACGCCTTGTCGTGCTCGCCCGCGAAAGCGCGCGGCGTGGCGAAGGCCACCAGAGCTGCGAACACCACCGTCGACATCCACCTGCGCTTCATCATCGGCCTCACGTCGGTCCTTTGCCTTTCTGCTGCTCGGCGAGGACGTAGCTGATTTCGATCCACTGCTGCACGAAGTACACGCTGAAGAAACCGACCACGAAGGGCATCGGCGGAAACCCGCTGCGCAACACCACCATCAACCCCGCCCCCACCAGCGCCAGGCGTATTGCGAAGACCACGCCCATCACCTTGAGCGCCGCGTTCACCGACACGCGAACCGCTCGGTACTTCAGGAGCAACGACACCGCCCCGGAGACCGCTGAAGCCCCAACCCCTATCAGCGCGGCCAACTTGCCTGCGTTGCCCGACGGCACCAAGTACGCGAGCACCAACGCCACCGACCCAACGCCTGCCGACATCCCCAAATAGAGCGAGATGCCCTTGCCGTCCGTCCCCGTCCCGCTCACTTCTTCCCCAGCCGCAACATCTCCTTGATGAAGGCGTAGAACCCGACCGTGATCCCAGCGGCAGACAGCCCGACCAGCATCCACGGCGTGGTCCCCAACCGCTTGTCGAGGAAGCCGCCCACCACCACCCCAAAGACCGCGCCGCCAATCAGCTTCCAGACCGCCGAGATATACGGTGCTGCCGCCTGCATCCCGCGCGCAGTCGGCGACAGCTCGGCGCCTTCATCTTCCTTTTTGGGAGCCGCCATCTGCCAAGGACCTCCAAGCCCCGGGAAAACAACGGCTTTCCACGACCCGCCAACCCTAAAGCGAGCGCGGCTTAGCACTGGCGGTTACCCCGCGCAATCCCCTTCCGCCCCAGAGCAGAAGTTGGGATGACGCAGCCTATGTCCGGCGATGAATCCGTGGAGCTGCTCAGCGGGGGGGAAGCGCTGTTTCCCAGGATGCTCGTCGCGATCAACGGCGCGCAGCAGAGTGTTCATCTGGAGATCTACACCCTCGCGTTGGACAAAGTGGGGCAGACCTTCGTGGCCGCGCTGCGACGTGCGGCCGAGCGTCAGGTCAAAGTCCGCGTCATCCTCGACGGGTGGGGCTCAGTCGAAGACGGCGCCGAGATCGCCGCGCAGCTGAGAGCGTCCGGCTGCACCGTGTCGATCTTCAACCCGTTCTCCGCCTGGCTGCGCGGGAAGCTGCTGCGCAACCACCGCAAGATTCTCGTCGTGGATGACGAGATCTCGTTCGTGGGAGGCATTAACATCGCCCAGCCCTACGCGACGGTGGGAAATCGCCTCGGCTGGGCGGATCTCGCGTTGGAAGTTCACGGCCCCGCCACTCGAGAGCTAGCAGAGAGATTGCGCCAACGTGGAGCGAAGCGGATGTTCGCGCCCCGGCCGAAAGGCGCGCTCCGCGAGCTGCACCCGCAATCACCTCCACAGTCGAAGCGAAGCGCAGCGCCCATTGATTCGATTGATTCGACAGAACGGCACGTGAGGATCCACCTCTCCGGCTTGGGCGGAGGAAAGAAGCTGCGCGATCTTTACGGGCGAGCCATCAAGCACGCACGACAGCGAGCGTATCTCGCCCACGCGTACTTCCTTCCGGACGCAGCCTTCATCCGCGCGTTGGCGAGAGCCGCGCGCCGAGGCGTTCAAGTGACGTTGCTGCTCGCCGGACGGAGCGATGTGCCATTCGCGCGAGCGGCGACGATGCGGCTGTACCAACAGCTTCTCAAAGCAGGCGTGAAGATCTTCGAGTGGGATCAATCTGTTCTGCACGCCAAGGCGGCGGCGATTGACGGCGAACTGCTCTTGGTCGGCAGCTTCAACTTGGATCCGCTCTCACTGGTAAACCTCGAATGCTTGGTCGAGGTCCGCAGCCACTCGGCAGTAATCAGCGGCGAGCGCTGGATCGAATCCCGCACCGCCTTCTCCCGCGAAGTCACCCTGGCGTCTTGCGCGCGCACACCGGTGCAGAGCTGGTTGACCGACATCATTGGACTGTGGGCAGCACGCCTCGCTCAGTGGTGGGCGCAGGTCAGCTTGGGTCGACGCAAACGTCAGTGGGATTGAGCAGCCTGATGTCGAAGCGCTCAGACGCGAAAGACTCCCTTCCCCAAGGACCAACGCAACGCTCTGACTTGAGCGCGGACGCTCCACCTGTGCTGGTGCCTCAGGTAGGCACTTCGAGGCTCAACCCGAGGACACCAGCGCTCTCTGACCTGCCCGTTATTGCAGGCCGAACGTATCAACCGAGAAGGTGAACGTCTGGTTGACGGCGTTGGGTTCAACGACGACGTCGATCCGGTTCACCTGTTTCAAGATCTCCGTGAGGGTCGCGTTGTAAGGCTTCGCGACCCAGACATTCGGAGTACCGCCATCCGGGGCGGGCGCGGGCGAATTGATCAGCACGCTGTAGGAGACCCGCGTGGCGGGCGACATGCC
>JBQTKE010000314.1:0-3716 GCA_052386435.1 Myxococcaceae bacterium | reverse complement strand
GCGTCAGGTTCCAGATCTCCGGCGAAGAGCGCGGCGTCAGGCCCGCGGTCTTGCTGCTGGAAGCCTCGATGCCGTAGTTGCCGGCGGTGACAGCCGACTGGATGATCACGAACTGCGCCTTGCCGGTCCAACCCAGGTCGTAGTCCAGGCCATCGTCGTCGGTGAGGCTGACCACGATGTGGCGCAAGTTCACGTTGCCGCCGAAGACCTCGATGCCGTCGTCAGAACCGCGGTGGGCCTGCACGTAGTCGACTTCGGTGGCCGAGCCGCAGCCGCCCAACGTGAGCGCGTTGATCTCGTTGCCAGGAGCCAGCTCAGCGCCAGCGAACTCAATGCGCGCGTACTTTAGCTTGCCGCAATCGTGGGCGTCGTTGGTGCCGCCGTAGACCGTGAAACTCTCGGTGCCGGCGAAGCCTTCGATCTGCTGCGAGCCGCCCGCGATGTTCAGCTTCGCGTTGCCGAGGAGCACGAGGCCGCCCCAGTCAGAGCGAGCGCGCGCGCCCACTTCCTTGCTGGAGGTGAAGATGATCGGCTTGTCCGCGGTGCCTTGCGCGTCGATCTTCGCGGTGCGCGTGATGACCAGCGCCGCGCCCTGCTCGCCCTTCACCGTCACGCCTGGCTTGATGGTGAGCGTGCCTTCGGTGATGAACACGTGCCGCTTGAGGACAACGGTGCTGCCCTCGGTCCAGGTGGTGTCACCCTTGAGCTCACCCGCGAGCTCGTAAGTAGCAGGGGCAGGGGGCTCTTCTTCCTTGTTGCACCCTGCGACGGCAATCAGGGCCAGTGCGGCAATCAAACGCTTCATCTGAATGATCCTTTGAGGAGGGTTACTGCATTACCCACTCGAGCGAGACATTGGCTGCCACGCCCGTGCGGTATCGATAGACCTCCAGCGCGCCCTGTTTTGCGACGGTGGGCGAGTTGAGGAGGTTGGTCCCTGTCAGCTTCAGCCGCAGGGAAGGTCCAAGGTTCTGCGCGAAGGTGAGATCCAGCCGGTGAATGGGCTGGTCGTAGATGTCCGGAAGGCCGTTGGTGCCGACTTCAATGATGCGCGGACCGGCGACGTTGTAGAGGACCGTGACCTCTGTGCCCGTGCGCTCCACGAGATAGCCCGCGTTCAAGTTGACCAGGTACGGCGACTGACCCTGCAGCGGCCGGCTGCGGTTGGTCTCGAGATTCACCTCGCGGTGGCCAAGATCAATTCGCGAATAGACCAAGCTCAGGTTGCCACCCAGACGAAACCCGGAGAGCACTGAGGACAGCCGCGACAAAGACGTGCGGGCCTCCAGCTCGACGCCGCCGGATCGCGCCAGGGGCGTGTTCACGAAGCTCAGGTCGCCGGTGACGTTCTGGTTCACCTGCTCAATGGGGTTGGTGAACTGCTTGGCGAAGACCGTCGCCGCCAGGACATCCATCTCAGAGGGGAACCACTCCCAGCGCAGATCCGCGTTGTGGATGCGCGTCTCGACCAGGTTCGGATTGCCGGTGATGCTGCGGCGGCGGGAGAAGTCGTAATAGAGGAACGGGCCGAGCTCGCGGAACTGCGGCCGTGCCAGCGTGTACGCGTAGCTGGCGCGCAGGTTCTGGTTGGCGGTCAGCTTGAACACCGCGTTCAGCGACGGCAGGACGTGGTGGACCAACCGGTTGACCGACGCGGGCGTCATCGAGAACGGGCTCGTGCGGGAGCCCGACTTCAGGTAGAGGTTCGACGCCTCGTAGCGAACGCCGGGGATGAGTCGGAGGCTCTCACCGGCGTTGATCTCCGCGGTGGTGTACGCGGCGTAGATGCCCTGCATCGCGTTGTAGCGGTCACCCTGCTGCGTGTTCTCCACCAGCTTGAAGTCCGGACCAATGAACTCCGGTGTGAGCGCGCGCGACGCGGGTGAGCCCAGCACCTGCTGGTTGCTGTCCGGCTGGATCTCGTAGCGCAGACGGCGTGAGTCGAAGTTTCGCGTGGAGACCTGCGCGGTCGCGCCGAAGCGGAAAGTGACCGGAGTGAAGGCATAGGCCAGGTGAGCGCCGGCGCCTCCTGCATTGTCGTTCAAGTTGGTGAACAGCCGCTCCATGCTGCTGGTGCCCACGCTCATCCGAAGGGAGCCATCCGGCTGCACGCTGTAAGTGGCATCGCGCGTGTCCGGCTCGTCGCCTTGCGTGTGCGAATAGTTGCCCTGCCACTTGAACGTCGCGCGTTCGGAGAGCTGATGCGAACCGCGGAGCTGATTGAAGCTCAACATGCGGGTATTGAACTGCAGCCGCGCCGCCTCGATCTCGTTCTCACCTTCGCTGTAACCGGCGAGCTTGTACGTCATGTTGTCCGCGGTCCGCGTGAAGAGCGAGAGCACGCCAATATCGTGGTGCTCGCTCAGCGAGAGGCCCGCGTTGATCAGCCCGCCAATGTTCGCGGACTCGGTGCCCGTGGCCACGTCCAAGGTGTTCTGCGGAACGACGCTGCCGTCCTCCGCGACCTGGCCGTTCTGGACGCGCATCTGCCGGTTAATCTCGCGGCGGCCGTAGGTGAGACTGGCCACGTAGCCCAAGTTCTTGCCGGCGACCTGCGCGGTGTCGCCCAAGTTCACCGACAGACCCAACGCCGGGATGGCGCGACGACGCGTGGGGTCCCAGTTGTCGTTGAAGCTCTCGCCCTGCGCTTCGATGTCCGCCGCGCTCCCCTGTCCCGCCGGACCGTTGCGAGGAATCGCCGCGGGCAGCGCTCGGGTGCCGTCGTCCACGGTAAGCCAGTCGGTGCTTCCACCGCGGTAGGACGGTTGAAACCGGAACGTCGTCTCCGTATCACCACCGCCGGAGAGCTTGGCGGAGAGCCGGAACTTGTCCGGGTAGGTCTGAGTGTCCAGCGAGAGCGCGCCACCGGCGAACGCGCCGCTCATCTCCGCCGAGTAGCTCTTCTGCACGGTCATGTTCGAGAGGAGCGCCGTGGGGAAGAGATCCAAAGGAATCGAGTTCCCGTCCGGGTCCGGGCTGGGCAGGGTTACGCCGTTCACCGTCGCGGTGGCGTAGCGACCGGAGAGACCGCGCATCACCACGCCCTTGTTGTCCAAGGTGGTGACCGAGACCACGCGCTTGACCGCGTCCGCGGCGCTCGAGTCGGCGGTGCGCGCGATCTCCTGCGCGCTCACCGAGTCGGAGACGACCGTGGCGCGCTTGCGATCGAAGAGGAGACCGGATTCGGAGTGACGATCGACCTTGCCGACGACGACGATCTCTTCCGCGACTTCACCCAGCGGCGCGAGCTTCAGATCCCGCGGCGTGGTCTGGCCCTGGGCGACGACCAGGTCTTTGACGTCGACGCCCTGGTACCCGTCGTACCAGACACGAAGTTGATACTTGCCCGGCTTCAAAGTCAGGACATAGTTGCCCTCGAGATCCGTCGTCGCGGAACCCGCTCCGCCCGCCGTCACACGAACGACACACTCGATAAGGGGGTCGCCAGATTTCGCGTCCGAGATTCTGCCCTTCACCCCTGTGAACGGCTCGGCCGCCGCCAGAGACGAGAGCGTTAGGAGGAAAAAGAGCAGCGAACGTTGGGTGGCGGCGGTCATGTCGCGCGCAACCTAGCGATCGCTTTTTACGGTCTTAGGGCGGTTGTGTAGCGATCTCGTGTCGCGAGACGTGCGAACACGTCAGCCCCCGTGTGTTGGCCACGCGCGCAGACTGCGTTACTGGCCAACGTTCCCGTACGCGTTGCCTGAGGCGCCCGC
>JBQTKE010000313.1:0-2923 GCA_052386435.1 Myxococcaceae bacterium | reverse complement strand
ACCCTGTGCTTGGCCGGACTGCAGGGCACGGCTGCCACAGCCCACGCGGCGCTCAACGGGCTGATGGCCGCGACGACGCGCGTTGAAGACAAGGGACGCACGGGCGGCTGGCAAATGGCGGGCAACGTGGGCGGCACGAGCCTTCTCGGCACGCTGGCGATCTTCTTGGCCAGCCGCATCTCGCGCCCGCTGGCGGGGATGGTGTTGGCCGGAATTGTTCTGGTTGCCAGCGCGGGCATTTTCTGGATTCCCGCGCGCGGATTCGTTGCATCCGTCGACAAGGGGCTGAGCCGCTGGCTCAAGCACGTCAAGGCCATCGGCAAGGATTTGTGGTCGGTGATGGGAAGCGCCGAAGGACGCATGGGGCTCTTCATCTTGCTCATGCCGATTGGCGCGGGGGCACTCACCAACATCTTCTCTGGAATGGCCACGGCCTACTCCGCGGACCAGCGAACGGTCGAGTGGGTGAACGGGATCGGCATGGGCCTGACCGGCGCTGCGGGAGCCCTGGTCGGCGGCTTCATCGCGGACAAATTGGATCGAAAGGTCGCTTACGTCCTCGCGGGTGGAGTGACCGCTCTGTGCGCGTTGGGCATGGCGGCCGGTCCGCTCAATCCCACCACCTACGCGGCGGGAATCCTTTCGTACTCGTTCGCGAATGGAATCGCGTTCGCGTCGTTCGCGGGACTGGTGCTGCAGATCGTGGGCAGCGGCGCGGCGGTGACGACCAAGTACACGCTCTTCGTCGCGGCCTCGAACTTCGCGATCAGTTACACGACGGCGCTCGCTGGCTACGGCTCGCAGTTTCGCAGCTGGGGTGTCCGCGGCTCGTTGCTCTTCGACGCGGGGCAGACCTTCGTCGGGATCGTCGCGGTCTCCACCGTGCTTCTGATTCTAAAAACACGGACCAAGCCTCAGCCGGCGGCGACGTAGAGCCGTTCGAACCATCCGTCACGGCACGCCGTCGTCACGGCTTTGTGGCTCGTCCCCGAGTGAGGTGGCTCACTGCTTCACCCAGTCCCTCGAGGGTGAGCTGGAACATCGGGAAGATGTGGCGGATCTCTTCGATCGTGTTGCCGTGCCACCCGCGCACCGGCTCCGGATTGAGCCACACGTGGTTCTCAAAGTGCTGAGCCAGGGTCATCAGCCACACGTAGCCTTCGGCTGAGTCCTCGTCGTTGTAGCCAATGCCGCCACCGCGCATGAACAACTCGTAAGGCGCCATGAGCCCGTCGCCGACGATGATCAGCTTGTAGTGCTTCCCGCACTCGTGGAGCAGATCGCGAACTGGAACGCCCGCACCGGTGCCGTCCGTCTTGAACACGCGCCCGTAGACGCAGTTGTGAAAGTAGTACGTGCGCAGCTCTTTGAAGTGGGTCGCCTTCGACGCCGCGGAGAAGAGCCGGGAGACGAGCGCCGCGTAGGGATCCATCGATCCGCCGACGTCCATCAGCAAGACCACCCGAGTGTTGCTCCGTCGAGGTGGCCGAGTGACCACTTCCAGCTCGCCCGCGTTCCTGGAGGTCTGAGCGATGGTCTCTTCGAGATCCAACTCCTCCTCGCCGCCTTCCCGCGCGAAAGCGCGCAGCTTTCTCAGCGCCACAGACAGCTGACGAACGTCGAGCACCAGGTCATCGCGGTAGCTCTGGAAGCGCCGCTCCTCCGCCACCTGCACCGCGCTCCGGTTCGCGCCCGGCCCGCCCACGCGAACGCCTTTGCGTGCTGCGCCGCTGTGTCCGAACGGAGACTTCCCGCCCGTGCCAATCCATTTGCTGCCGCCGTCGTGACGTTCCTTCTGCTCGCGGAGCCGCTCCTCGAACATCTCGCGCAGCTCGTCCAGCGAGAGCGAGTCGTAGAGCGCGCGTTCCTCCGGGGTCAGCTCACCCACCCGCTGACGGGCATTCTGCAGCCAGGCGAGCAGGTCGCGCGTGAGCTCAACTCCCGCATCCTCGGCGCCCTTGAAGATCACCGCGAACGCTTGATCAAACGCGTCAAGCTGCGTCTCCGAGTGGACCAGAAGCGCGCGGGCCACATGGTAAAAGCCCTCCAGCGAGCTCTCGTGCAGACCCTTCTTCAACGCCGCCGCGAGCGCGAGCGCCTCCTGCGTGCCGATGGGCACCTTGCGACGCCGCAGCTCGTAGAGGAAGGGGAGGAACACTTACGCGCGCGTTCTGCGTCCGAAGTGTTCCGCCAGCGCGAGCAGATCCTGCTCCTTCTTCAGCAGCGCGCCGAGGAACGGTAGGTTCTGATCCAACTTCACGTCGGTGACGCCCGCGTTTTTCAACACCGCGATCCAGTCAACCAGCTCGCTCGTCGACGGCCGTTTGCGCAGCCGCTGAAAGTCACGCAGTTCGTAGAAAATGCGAATCGCTTGATCCGCCAACGCGGCGTCCAGACCCGGGTGGTGGACCGCGACGATCTGCATCATCAGATCCGCGTCGGGGAACTCGATGAAGTGAAAGACGCAGCGACGCAGGAACGCGTCCGGCAGCTCCTTCTCGTTGTTGCTGGTGATGATGACGACGGGGCGCTGAGTGGCCGCGACCTCCTCCTCGGTCTCGGTGATGCGGAACCGCATGCGATCCAGCTCGTGGAGGAGATCGTTCGGGAACTCGAGGTCCGCCTTGTCCACTTCGTCAATCAGCAGCACCACGCGCTTCTTCGCCGCGAACGCCTCGCCCAGTGGCCCCAGCCGGATGTAGCGGCGGATGTCGCGCACGTCGCCGTCGTTGAAGCGCGAGTCGTAGAGCCGCTGCACGGTGTCGTAGATGTACAGGCCGTCCTGCGCGCGCGTGGTCGACTTCACATGCCAGCGGATCAGCGGGAGCCCGAGCCCCTCGGCGATCGCCTCGGCCAGCGCCTCGACCTGGTCATCGCGGATGAGGAACATGGGGGAGAACCCTAGAGCACGGAGAGGGCGAGG
>JBQTKE010000312.1:0-6516 GCA_052386435.1 Myxococcaceae bacterium | reverse complement strand
GGCCTGGTTCTGGCTTTACACTCTTCCACGGGGCGGACCGTATCTTCCAGGCCCGGGCGCGCGCGGCTGTGTTTACTTGTGTAAAGCCTGACCCCATCGACTACTGGCCGAGCATTCCCTTCTTGAGCCCTTCGTCGACAGGCTCCTTGCCCAGCCACATCGCGAAGACGGCGTCCGCGAAGTCCTTCCCTTCGATGGTGAAGTCGACCTTGCCGGAGCCGACGAGCCCCTTGCCCGGAACGTAGGTGAAGATCAGCTGGTCACCTGACTTCGCATCCGGAAGCGCGGCGGCGAACTTGTCGAGGCGCTCCTTGAGCGAGGGCAGCTTCGCCTTGGCGTTCTTGCTGATGCCTTCCACGTACGCGTCCGCCGCGGTCTTCTTGTCCACGTCGCGCAGCATCACCAGGTGCACGCGGCGAACCTGATCCGCGCTGATGATCGCGTCCGCGGTGAGCGTCGCGTCTTCCACGTAGAGCCCCGCCGCGTAGACCTTGAACACGAACTTGGTGCGCAGTCCCATGCCCTTAAGCTGCAGCGTCTTGCCTTCGACGGTGGTGGTGTCGGGGAGCTTGGCGCCACCCGCCTCCTTCGCGAACGCGGGAACAGCGACCAACACCACTGCTAGAAGAAACGCGGTTCTCATCATTTTTGCTCCTTGGCGAACGATTCCATGAATCCAACCAGTGTCTTGATGTCCTGCACCGAAACCGCGTTGTACGCGGAGATGCGAATGCCGCCGGCGCTGCGGTGGCCTTTGAGT
The DNA here is from genome assembly GCA_052386435.1 of Myxococcaceae bacterium. Lineage (GTDB taxonomy): Bacteria > Myxococcota > Myxococcia > Myxococcales > Myxococcaceae > JBQTKE01. Next base: position 5,756 of record JBQTKE010000312.1, on the reverse strand, counting down.
CCAACCATCTTGGCCTTCTTGGCTTCGGAGACGAATTTGTCTTCCAGGGCCTCTGACGGGAGCCGGAAGACGATGTTCATCAGCGACCGAGAGTCCTTTTCGACCGGGGCTTTGTAGAAGTCGGACAGCTTGTCGAGCGCCCCGTAGAGCAGCGCGCCCTTCTCGCGGTTCTGCTTCTCAATCGCCTCCAGTCCCCCTGCCTGCTTGAAGTGCGCGAGCACGTTGCGCATCAGGTAGATCGCGAACGTGGGGGGCGTGTTGTAGAGCGAGTTGTTCTCCGCGTGGGTCGAGTAGCGGAAGATCTTCGGGATCGTCTTGCTGCCCTTGGCGATCAGGTCCTTCCGGATGATGACCACGACCACGCCGGACGGACCCAGGTTCTTTTGCGCGCCCGCGTAGATGAGACCGAACTTGCTGACATCGATCTTCCGCCAGAGGAAGTCCGAGCTCATGTCGGCGATCAGCGGAATGTTCCCGGTGTCGGGAAAGTCGAACCACTGGGTGCCGAAGATCGTGTTGTTCGAGGTGAGGTGAACGTAGGCAGCCTTGGGATCGAGCTTGAGCTCAGAGGCCTTGGGCACGCGCAGGTAACGCTTGTCATCCGTGACCGTGGAGGCTGCGATGCGCGGCTTTCCAATGAGCTTGGCCTCGTCGAAGGCCTTCTCTGACCAGGTCCCCGTCATCACGTAGTCGGCGGAGGCGTCCGGCGCCAGGAAGTTCATGGGGATCGTGGCGAACTGCTGGCTCGCGCCGCCCTGGAGGAAGAGGACCTGGTGGGTGTCCGGAATTCCCAGCAGCTCCGTGAAGAGCTTGATCGCCTCGTCGTGGACGCCTTCGTACTCCTTGCCCCGGTGGCTGTGCTCGATGATCGACATGCCCGAACCCGCGAAGTCGATGAGCTCATCGCGCGCGCGCTCAAGCGCAGGGAGAGGAAGAGCCGACGGACCGGCATTGAAGTTGATGACTCGCATGCGGGCCTTTTTAAGCGCCAATTCAAGGAGGGACAACAACCATTCCGTCGCGCGCGAACGGGGCGATCACGGAGCGCAAAACGTCGACGGAAGCGCCTGTTTTTTGGACGGCCTGATCGAGGGTGATCGACTCGATGGCCAGCTTCAGGACGAGGAGCGCGCGATCGTCGGCTTCGCGAAAGTACGTGCGGTCCTCGGCCGGGTGGCGCCAGAGCAGCGCAAGCTCTTGACCTGCTTCGGGACGCGCGGGCCGTGAGGTCCCGGCGCGGACGAACGGGCAGAGACGGAACGGTGACTCGAGGGACATGAGCGTGGGATTCGCGGTGAGCTGCATGACCGAGGCAGGGATGGTCGTAGGGTGCGCGAAGACGGCGAAGTCTGCCCATTCAAAACGAGCGAGCGGGACGATGAAGTCGGCGACCTGCGAATCCGCGAGGAATGAGGGGAACCCCTCGCCCAGTTGGTTCATCTCGAAATGGCGTGCGGGGCGCGTGGCGTAGTAGCGCGTCGCCAAGGTGTCCCAGTCGGAGCCGAGCGCCTCGCGGGTCATCGGGTACAGCTTGAGCAGGGTGTCCGCGACGTGATCGAAGACGAACCCGCCGTAGATCGCCATGCGACCCGGCTGTCGTTCGGCGAAGAAGTGGTGCTCCATCGCGGAGAAGAAGGTGGAAAGCGCAGGCTTCATCCGGCGTGCCCCAAGCCTGCTTCGCGAAAGTCGACAGGGCTGAGAACCCGCCTCATCAAGTCTCCTCTGGATGCGACGCGCCCGCGGCGCTACCACGGAGGAGCGACCGCGCGCGATCAGCCTCGTCAAGCACAGCGTCCAGCGAGGGGATCTCTTGATCCCACTCGATCAGCGTGGACACAGCGCCCGTCTTCCCCAGCGCGTACCGGTAAAGAGCCCAGACGTCGTCGACGATCGGCCCGATGTGCGTATCGATGATCACGTCCTCACGCGGGCTGTGACCGGCGAGGTGGATCTGCACCACGCGGTGAAGGGGCAACGCATCAATAAACGCGCGTGGATCGTAGCCGTGGTTCTTCGCGTTCACGTAGACGTTGTTCACGTCGAGGAGGAGCCCGCAGTCCGCCTGCTCCAGAACGGCAGTGAGAAACGCGGCCTCGTCCATCGTCTTCCCCGGCATCACGCCGTAGTAGCTGGGGTTCTCGAGCAGGAACGGTCGCTCGATCGCGCCCATGACGCGGCGCACGCGGGGAACGACGTGCTCGACCGCGGCCTCACTGAAAGGCAGCGGCAAGAGATCGTGAAGGTACGTTCCGCCAAGCCGCGAGTAGCAAAGGTGATCGGAGAAGAACGGCGCGTCGATGCGCGCCACGAGTTGCTTCAGCCCCGCGATGTACTCGTCGTCAAGAGCATCCGGCCCGCCAATGTTGAGGCCCACGCCGTGAGGAAGCGTGGTGAACCGCTCCGAGCACGCATCCAACGCGCGCTGTGCTCGGCCACCCAGCGTGAGAAAGTTTTCCGGGATGATCTCCACCCAATCCAACGCGCGGGCGGTGCGCGGCAACTCCTCGTAGAGCTCGCGACGCAGCCCCACCCCGGCGCCCAAGGGTTGAAGATGGTGTCGCTGTCCGTACGAGCCCGTCATGGCTGTGGTCGACCCCGCCACACTCCTCTAAGAGGAACGGCGGGCCTCACCAAAGGAAGCCCCGCCGCACTCCAAGATTCTTCGCTACTTCTTGCCGCCGCAGGAACCGCCGGAGCAAGAGTGACCGGCCGCCTTGTCCGGGGTGGTGGACGCGCCCGACTTGTCAGCGCCGCTGCAGCTGCCGGCGCCACAGGATCCGGAGGCGCCCTTCTCGCCAGTCGCCGCGGGCTCCGCCTGCGCAGTGGTGGTCTTGCAACCGGTGATCAGCGTTCCTAGGGACAGCGCTCCAACCACAGCCGCGAGGGTCTTGATGTTCATGGTTTGGTTCCTTCCAGACGATGAGGGAGCTGCGCTTCGAATGCGCGCTGACACTAGGGGGATCCGCCGTTGAGACGCACCGTATTTTTTCGAATGAGCGCTGAACGCAACGGCGAGTGTCGAAGCGGTGTCGTTTCCGCGCCAAGTATCTTGAGCAAGCGAGGAAGCGCGGTGAACGCGCGACTGTTCCAATGTTGGGACAGCATCCCGAAAAAGAACGGCGCGCCCGCGAGTTTGTCCGCGGCCTCTCCGAACTCTTTCAGGCTCGACATTCCGCTGTGGAGGAGATCGTCCAAGCTGTGCGCGCCCTTCGTGGCCTCACGAAGGTGCACGTCCGCGTCGAGCGCGAAGAGCGCCCCTGACCAATAGAGCGCGAGGTAGCGGTGCGTCGACCGCGTCACCTCCTCCATCGTGTCTTGTCCTGCTTGCTCTTGGCCGCGCTCGAAACCCGCACGGAGCTCGGCCCAACCCGCCTCTTCGGTGAAACGGCCTGAACGCATGCGCGCAAGCTCTGTGTAGTAGGTAGCGAGCCCTTCCGAGAGCCACGGCGCCTGGGGTTGAAAGACAGGATGGGCCAGGTGGAGCAGCTCGTGCACCGCGACCCAATCCGTGCGGAAAGATTTCTCGGAGGCATCACCACCGACGAGCAGCGCCACGGAGCGCGGTGTGCTGTAGAGGGCCATCCCGAAGAGCGCGGGCTCTGTTGCGTTTGGCACGGGAAGCAACGCGACGGAGATGTGCTGGAAGGGAAGGCTTGTGCGCACTGTCAGGAATTCGCTCGCGGCTTGATCGATCCAATCTTGAAGCGTTTCCGCGGACGCGCGCGTCTTTCCCTCGAGCAACGCGATCGACAGGCTGTCGCGCCGAAGGCTTTTTCCTCCGAAGACGTGGAAGCCGGAGTCGATCAGATCCTGCCCGGTTACTGAGTACGATCCGTCCGCGTCGGGTGCCCAGGGAAGTTGCGCGCCGTCAATGTGTAGTGTCGCGCGGTCACCTTCGTGCACGGTCCTTGGCCTCGCCAGATACGCACGGCCAGCGACAAGACGCGACGTGCCTCGCCCCGCCCCGCTGTAGAGATCCTGGCCGCGGTCCGCGATCGCGCGATCGATGTCGTAGCGGTACTCGAACGACGTCCAGTTCTCCGGGAGCGTGAAGCCTTCACTCGTCACGGCGAGCACCGAGGCTTCGGTCTTCACAAAGGTGACCTGGCCGGGCATCGAGAAGAGGAAGGCTCGCACCGGTCCGGACATTCGGCGGACGTGGACGTGGAGGATCGGCAGCTCGGCGCGAACTGTGTACTGAAGTTCGCTCGACTCGACGCGGGGAGGCGATCGCGTGAAATGCGCGCAGGCGGACACGAGCAACAACAGTGCTGCACCCATCGGCCTGATACGCGTCATCCTCCCCACCCAGGAGAAACGGCGTCACGTGAAGGTGTGAACGAACAACCCGCTGCGCAGCTTGGGCTCGAACCACGTCGACTTGGGCGGCATCACCTGCCCCGCATCCGCGATGGCCATCAGCTGATCGAGCGAGGTGGGGTGCATGGCGAAAGCGACCTTGTACTCGCCGGAGCTCACCTTCCGCTCCAGCTCTTCAACGCCGCGAATGCCCCCGACGAAGGCGATGCGCGAATCTGTGCGGGGATCTCCAATTCCCAGGACGGATCCGAGCAAGTTTCGCTGGAGGATCGCCACGTCCAGCAGCCCGGCGGAGGTGGAGCCCAAGGTAGTGGGGCGCGCGGTGAGTTGGTACCACTTCCCGTCGAGGTACATGCCGAAGCGGTGCGGTCCCGCGGGGCGCTTCTGACCGGAGGTCTCCAGTTCGAACGCGGTCATGACCCGCTGCAAGAAGCTCTCGGTGTCCAACCCGTTCAGGTCTTTCACCACGCGGTTGTAGTCGAGCACCTTCATCTGGTTGTGCGGGAAGATGACGGACAAGAAGTACTCATGCTCGCCGGTGCGGCGCTTCTCGCGAATGGTCTTGTGCACGCGCGAGGCGGCGGCTGAGCGGTGATGTCCATCCGCGATATAGAGGAAGCTCACTTCGTTGAAGAGAATTACCAGCTTCTTGGTGCTCTCGCCTCGAACAATCCAGACGGTGTGGCTGATCCCGTCTTCGGTCACGAAGTCGTATTCGGGGTTGTATTTGGTGACCTGCGCGAAGACGTCGTCGATCTCTGATTCGGCTCGGTAGGTCAGGAAGACCGGCTCGTCGTTCGCGCCCAGGGCTTCAATGTGCTTGGTGCGGTCGTCTTCCTTGTCCTGACGCGTGTGCTCGTGCTTCTTGACCAGGCCACGGTCGTATTCCTCAACGCTGGCACAACCGACGATCCCGGTCTGCACGTGGTCGCCCATCTTCTGCCGGTAGATGTAGAGGAGCGGCTCTGGGTCCTTCACCAGCCACCCGTTCTTCTCGAAGTCCTTTAGCGCCTTCTGGCCCTGCTCGTAGACCGCGGCTGAGTGCTCGTCTGTTCCAGGAGGGAGATCGATTTCTGGGCGCGAAATGTGGAAAAAGCTCTGTTCGTTCCCTTGCGCATGGGCCCGCGCTTCATCGGTGTTGACGACGTCGTAGGGGGGCGCCGCAATTTTCCGCGCCAACTCGCGTGGCGGACGCAGCGCTCTAAAAGGCCTCACCAACGCCATACAGGATTCCCCTCCACCAAGAGTTCTGAGGGGGATAAAGGCAGGTCTTCCCCAAGGAAGCAATGCGCGAGAAAGTGGCGGGCCTTCGGTCATGAATGAGAACGCGCTCAACGCCAACGTCGGTCTGAAGCTGCGTTCGCTGCGGCTGGCTCGAAACATCAAGCAGTCAGACGCGGCGCGCGAGTTGGGCGTGTCTCCCGCCTATCTGAACC
>JBQTKE010000311.1:0-1788 GCA_052386435.1 Myxococcaceae bacterium | reverse complement strand
CGACGTTAACGATGTTCCGGGCAACGTCGACGGGCCGAACAACGCGAGGTGGGTTGTGATTGGGTTCGTTGCCCTGATCGTCGGGTTCGTGTTGTACGCCGCCTTGGGAATGCCGGGCATGGACCACGGCGGCGACCCACAGATGGACCATGTGATGGAAGCGGGTCTTGGCTCGGGTGAGGACTCGCTCCCCGGGGTCGGAAATCGATGAAGCCGTCAGCGTGCTCGCCGCCCATTCGGCGCTGGCGGGCAGGTCCGCGTCGGCCGTTCCGGCCTGTCACCCCGTCGTGTGTCAGCGTGAGGGCCAAGGTGGGAAGCGAGAAGGTAGGGCCACTACTGCGTCCAATTCGGTGGGTCCGGTGATTGCGCTACTGAGGTTCACCCCGATCGAGTTTCTCCACCTGGGCCCGATACGCGTTTCACCTCACGGCATAGCGACGGCAGTCGGATTTCTCCTTGGGGCCAGATTGCTGCTGCAGGCCACCCGCTCCAGAGCCATCTCCGACGAGGTGGTGCAGTCGATGCTCACACGGGCTGCGCTTGGCGCACTCATCGGGGCCCGACTCGCGTATGCGTTGAACCACATTGCGGACTACGACAGCGTGTTGGACGTTCTCAGGATCTGGGAGGGTGGGCTATCGCTGTTTGGTGGTATCGCAGGAGGAATCCTGGCTGCGGTTCCCGTCATGCGGTCGGAGAGGCTCCGCTTTTGGCCCCTGATGGATGCGGCCGCGCCAGGCCTCGCGTTGGGCATTGTGATTGGTCGCATCGGTGACCTCATCGTTGGCGACCATCTTGGAAAGCAGACGGACTTCTTCGCCGGGTTCATGTGTACCGATGCGAGTAGTGCCTCGCCCTGCCGGGCGCCGATCGGAGCGGGGGTCCACATGCCGGCGATGTACGACCTGGTCTCCGTTAGCCTGCTCTTGGTGGCTCTGCTCCGCCTTCGCAACCGCCCCGTACGGTTCGACGGCGCCCTGATTCTGACTGCTGCGGGCTGGTACGGCGCCGGTAGGTTCATTGAGGACTTCTTTCGAATCGACGACACGGTCGCCCTCGGTCTGTCCGGAAGCCAGCTAACGGCAGCATTGCTAGTGATTCTCGCGTTCACCTGCCAGGTGTTGGGCAGAGTGCCCTTCAGCGCGAGCACCCAAACGCCGCAGGAGGAAACGGTGCGCCCGGAAGCCGAGAGCGGCGCCGGATGAACCCAGAGCACCTCGAGCTCCTGGCCAGCGCAGGCTGGCGTTCTGTTCTGCGGGACCTCATCCTCCCGTACGCCTTGGCCGACTCCGAGCTGGGTGACGATGTCCTTGAGATTGGCCCAGGCCCAGGCCTGACCACCGAACTGCTGCTAGAGCGGCTCCCAAGATTGACCACGGTAGAGATCGACGACGACCTCGCTAGTGCGCTCTCCGCCCGCCTCGCCGACGCGAACGTCGAGGTTGTCCACGCCGATGCGACCGCTATGCCGTTCGAGGACGGACGCTTCACCGGCGCGGTCTCATTCACGATGCTGCACCACGTCCCGACGACCGACATGCAGGACAAACTCTTCACTGAAGTGGCACGCGTCCTTCAGCCTGGCGCCGTCTTCGTCGCGTCCGACAGCGTGGCGAGCAACGAGCTCGAGTCACTCCACCACGGCGACATCTACAACCCCGTCGATCCCAGATCGAACGAGTCCCGTCTTCTCCAGGCAGGGTTTTCGACGATCGAGGTCCGCTCGAACGACTTCGGCTGGGCCACAACTGCTCGGCGGGGACACCCATTCGACGCTCCCGTTTGATG